>CAYYHF010000048.1:0-13310 GCA_964471415.1 uncultured Clostridia bacterium
ATGGACTAGCAATGGTAGACCCAATTGGAGTACATAATCTAAAGACTGATGGCCAGCTACAGCTCCCGCAGGCGATCGATTAACACTGCCGCTTCCTTATGCTCGTACGCTCCCCGAAACATATCGAATACTCCGTCACGCAGCTCGACCCATGACCCCTGGGCGAATGCCGAGAGGTCAGGTCCAGCGCGCAGCGACAGTATACTCGCAATCTCAGCCGACAGACCCGCAAGGTCCCATTCCGACGACGAAAGCTTTTCGTCTGCATGCGCCACCACAGTCCCCTCGGCCACAACAGTGAGAAGCTCCATAGCCTGCTCCCTGAGGTCCACTCCGCGCATTATCGCATCGCGCCTGGCGTATATCGCCTCGCGCTGCTTGTTCATGACATCGTCGTATTCCAGCACCTGCCGCCTGATATCGAAGTTGCGCCCCTCCACTTTCTCCTGTGCGCGCTGTATGGCCCGAGTCAGCTGCGGATGCTCTATGGGATCGTCCTCTCCCCATCCGAGGCGGTCCATCATGCCGGATATGAACTCTCCCCCGAACAGGCGCATCAAGTCGTCTTCAAGCGACACATAGAACCGCGACGATCCTGGGTCGCCCTGCCTGCCCGAACGCCCGCGAAGCTGGTTGTCGATTCTGCGGCTCTCATGCCGCTCGGTGCCCAAAACGTGTAACCCGCCCAAAGCGGGTACGCCCGGGCCCAGCACGATGTCGGTGCCGCGACCGGCCATGTTTGTGGCAATGGTAACCGCGCCGGGCTGCCCCGCCTGCTTGATGATCTCCGCCTCCCGCTCATGGTGCTTGGCGTTTAGTACCTGGTGAGGCACACCCCGACGAGTCAGCATCCCTGAGAGTTTCTCGGACGTTTCGATGGATACCGTGCCCACCAGCACGGGCTGGCCTGTGGCGTGACGTTGGCATATCTCCTCCACAACCGCGTTGAACTTGGCCTTCTGCGTCTTGTAGACAATATCCGGCAGGTCCTCCCTGATCATGGGTTTGGCGGTAGGCACCTGCACTACGTGGAGGTTGTATATCTTGATGAACTCGTTTTCCTCAGTGGCCGCCGTGCCCGTCATGCCGGCCAGCTTGCTGTACATGCGGAAGTAGTTCTGGAATGTGATCGTGGCCAGAGTCTGGCTCTCCCTCTGCACCCTCACGTTCTCCTTAGCCTCGATGGCCTGGTGTAACCCATCGCTGTAGCGCCGCCCGAACATCAGGCGCCCGGTGAACTCGTCGACGATCAGGACCTCGTCGTCCTTGACGATGTAATCCCGGTCCCGCCGCATCAATGCTTTCGCGCGCAGCGCTGCATTGATATGGTGGGTGAGCTCGATATTGGCTTCATCGAACAGGTTCTCTACTCCGAGCCATCTCTCCACACGTTCCACGCCGGACTCCGTCAGGGCCACGGAATTCGCCTTCTCGTCCATAGTAAAGTCCTGGTCCAGCTTGAGACTCTCGGCAATCCTAGCGAACACGAAGTATTTCTCCGTAGACTCCTCCGCCTGGCCGGATATGATGAGCGGAGTACGCGCCTCGTCTATCAGGATGGAGTCGACCTCGTCCACAATGGCGTAATTGTGACCCCTCTGCACTTGCTGGTCGGCGGACTGGGCCATGTTGTCGCGGAGGTAGTCGAAGCCGAATTCATTGTTGGTTCCATACGTGATATCGGCAGCGTAGGCCGCGCAACGGTCAGGCGCATCCAAATCGTGCAGTATGATGCCGACATCTAGCCCCAGCGCCCGGTAGACAGGCCCCATCCACTCGGCATCGCGCCTGGCCAGATAGTCGTTGACCGTGACGATGTGGACCCCTTTGCCTCCCAAGGCATTTAGGTACGCCGGCATAGTAGCGACGAGCGTCTTGCCTTCGCCCGTCTTCATCTCGGCTATCTTGCCCTGGTGCAGCACTATCCCGCCCATCACCTGCACATCATATGGGTACAGCCCCAGCTTGCGCCGGGCGACTTCGCGCGCGCTCGCAAAGGCTTCCGGCAACAACGAGTCCAAAGACTCGCCTCGATCTATTCGATTCCGAAACTCGCCCGTGCGCGCGAGAAGCTGTTCGTCAGAAGCCTTCTCAGCCTCCGGCGCCAGGGCAGACACAGCGGCCGCCCTAGCCTCGAGATCCTTCAAATCCCTCGCGTTCACATCGAACATGCGCTTAAGAAGGTTGAGCACGAAAGACACCTCGTTTGAGTCTTTACATCAAGCCATTATACCACACCAGGTCTGCCGGTACACGCCGCCAAGGCCCTGACCGCGCCAGACACCAGCGAATGTCCGCCCAGCACAACCGGTATTTGTGCTTCGTATGCCGCTCGCACCAGGCGCATCGCCCGGGCATCGTGCATGCCTTCCCAGAGGAATAGATCCGAACAAAACCGTTCCTCCTGCGAAAGATCGACGCCCATATGAGCAAAGAGCACGCGGGTATCCACAAACGCCGCATCGCAGCACCACGCCACATCGGCAAAGAACCTCTCCGGCCCGCGCGCATCGATCATCACGCCCATCAAGCTTTTGGCCATGCCGGGCTTGTCGCGCCCGAAAGCGCGCATTCCGCGCTCCTCCGAGTAAACGCGAAGGCGACACGTGGTTCGGACATTCAGGTCTGCCACGGTAGCAGGCGATACTCGCCCAAACAGCGCTATCTCAGCAAGTTCTCGAGAAAGGGCCGCCCTTGCGGCCGCCAGAGTCCCCATCGCCCGCCCCACAGGGCCGGTTGCGACCGCGTCCAGCACGCACTGGGCGTAGGGAGCGAGTTTCGGAATCACCTCGATCATAACCAGAAGATCCGAAGGAGTGTCAACGTCGAAGGCATTCCCGATTGTCGGCGGCAAGCCTACAGCAGGGTTGCCCGCCATGTGTACAGCCATGGGAACGCCGTTGTCGGCCTCGGGAAGGTCGGCCGAGAGCAACACTTCAGAATCGGCCGCGCCGAACATATCCGCTGAGTAGACGTTGTTGGCCACGATGGCGTCTGGACGCGCCGCGACAGCGCGCACGAATCCGGCAAGCTCGTCGCCGTCCATAAGGAGGCCGGCGCCGCCGCTCATGTAGACAAAGCCTGCAGCGTCCAACTCCCCGATGGCCTGGGCCAGCCTATGCCCGAAATGAAAACGTCCATCGGATGCACAGACCAACGCGTCCACCCCAGACTCCGATGCAGCGCGCTCGGCGAGAGTCGGACGGTCGGTGATGAAGACCACCCTATCGAGCAAGCCCGTTTCTGCCAGCCTGCGGGCGGACAAGACAGCCATCTCCTCGCGCGCTCGGGCCACCCAGCTTTCAACATCCCCTGTGAAGCGCCCGCCTTCGAATACTAGTCCAACAAATGGGCGCGCCATCCTCATACCCCCCTGGCAACACCCCACGCCCAGCGCCCAGCGCCCAGCGCGAGGCGGCACAAGAAGCGGCGGGCCCGGCAGCGCCGTTGCGCCCCGCTCCCGCCGCGTCAATCGCACGGATTGAGCTAGAACTCAGGCTCAATCAGGCCATAGTTGCCGTCTCTGCGCCTGTACACTACACTGATATCTTCACTCGAATCGTCCATGAACACGAAGAAATCGTGCCCCAGCAGTTCCATCTGCATGATAGCCTCTTCCACCGACATCGGCTTCATCGCAAACCTCTTGGTCTTCACGACCTTGGGCTCAGGAGCTTCGGCAACATCGGCTGCAGGGCCTACCACGACTGCCGACTCAACCAGCTTGTTGCCTTCTTGGCGGAGCTTTCGGTTGATGCGAGTCTTGTATTTCTTGATCTGTCGCTCGATCTTATCGATCGCCCCGTCTATTGACGCGTACATGTCGCCCGTGTGTTCCTCGCCTCGCAAGAGCAGGCCGTCTACGGCTATTGTCACGTCCACACTGTGGATGCCGCGCTCCACCGCCATGGCGACCTGGGCCTCTATGATTCCGCGTTCGAAATACCTCTGCAACTTAGCAACCTTTTTCTCTGCGTATCCGCGGAGTGCATCGGTTACGGTGATATTGCGTCCGACAACGGTGATCTCCACTAGTATCAGCCCCTTCCGGACCTATTGAGTACGCCGCACCGGCTACGATAGTACTTCCCTGCCCGATGCGAAAATCCTGCGCGCCCCGGAAAAACGGAAGCGCCCCACTACTTCGCCGATGCCGCGCTCGCCGCGCGCCGGCGCGCCACTGCTTTCACCATCTCGCCGATAACCAGAATCAGCGCAGCCAAGCCCACCGACTCAACGAATCGCATCCCATGGATGTCCACCACATTGAAGAACCCACTCACCACAGGGGTATACACGATGCCCAGCTGAAGCAGGCCGGATACGACAAAGGCCAGCACCAGCCGGGAGTTGGCGAATACGCCCACTGAGAACAACGATCCCAGCTCAGAGCGGGAGTTGAACGCATGCAACAGCTGCGAGAAACTCATAGTCATGAGGCACATCGTCCTTGCCGAAGCCAATTCGGCTGGCGATGTGCTGAGCTCTCTGGGCCACCCCAGCCCCATGGCAAACGATGCCAGGCCCAGGCCGGCAACTGAAGCGCCGTAGACCAACAGTCGCACTATGGACGCGCGGTCCAGAACCGGGCCCAAACGCCCGCGCGGTTTCCTCCTCATCAGGTCGCGTTCCGCCGGCTCCACGCCCAAAGCCAGGGCGGGCAGGCCATCGGTGATGAGGTTGAGCCACAGAATCTGGATAGGAAGAAGCGGGCGGGGCAACCCCAGCAGTATGGCGGCGAATATCACGATTATCTCACCTATGTTGCACGATACCAGATACTGCACTGACTTCTTGATGTTGTCGAACACCACTCGCCCCTCGCGCACCGCCGCTACGATAGTGGCGAAGTTGTCGTCCGTAAGTATCATGTCGGCCGCGCTCTTGGCCACATCTGTTCCGGTAATACCCATGGCTGCGCCGATGTCGGCGCGCCTTAGGGCAGGCGCATCGTTCACCCCGTCTCCGGTCATGGCCACAACATGGCCCCGGCGGCGCCACGCATCGACTATGCGCACCTTGTGCTCCGGAGCGACTCGGGCGTAGACGCGCACACGGTCGATGATCTCGTCCAGCTCGTCCTCGGCAATCCGCGACAGCTCACTGCCTGTCAACGCAAGGGCATCGTTGGTCATGATACCCACATCGCAGGCTATGGCCACGGCTGTAGCCTTGTGATCGCCAGTGATCATCACCGGAGTGATGCCGGCATCAAAGCACTCGCGCACAGCATCGCGGGCCTCCGGACGCGGCGGGTCCTGCATGCCCACGAGACCTAAGAACACCATGTCGCTTTCCACAGTGTGCACAAGGATCTCTTCGGGAATCGCCTCGAACTCGCGCTGGGCCACGCCCAGCACCCGCAGGGCGCGACCTGCCATTTCAGCATTGACGCGCCGGATTTCCTCTCGCATCTCGTCGGTGAGAGCTATCACGGCGCCCTCTCGTAGCACGCAACTGCACACCTGCAAGATCTCTTCAGGCGCTCCCTTGGCGCAGGCCAGGTAGGACTCGGGCAGCCTGTGAATGGTGGTCATACGCTTGCGTTCGGACTCGAAAGGCAACTCTGCAAGCCTCGGAGCCCACTCGGCCAGCCGCGCCTTGTCGACCCCGGCCCCGATGCCTGCCACCACAATGGCCCCCTCGGTGGGATCCCCGATCATCTCCAGCCTGCCGGACTCGCCCACGCTCCGCACACTGGCATCGCTACACAGAACCGCGCACGTCAGCATGCGGGATATCGATGCCTCGAAAGCCGCAGACGCCCCAGAGCCTGTCCCAACGGGCACCCCCGGGCTGGAATAACCCTCACCGGTCACATCGATGGCCAAACCTGGAACGTACAGCTTGCGCACGGTCATCTGGTTGGTGGTGAGCGTACCCGTCTTGTCGGAGCATATGACATCGGCGCTTCCCAACGTCTCCACAGCCGGCAGATGGCGTATGATCGCGTTCCTAGCCGCCATCCTCTGAACGCCAAGAGCAAGGACTATGGTGACGATCGCCGGCAGACCCTCGGGTATCGCCGCGACCGCCAGGCTAACTGCAGTGAGGAACATGTCGAATGCCTGCTCTCCGCGGGCCAAGCCGGCGATGAACACCCCCGCGCACATGAGCAGGGCCGCAATTCCCAGGTTTTTACCCATAGCTGCTAGTTTCTGTTGAAGCGGCGTGGTCTCCTGCCCGCTCTCCTGGAGCATGGCGGCAATCCGCCCCATCTGGCTGGACATACCGGTAGCTACAACGGCTGCTACGCCGCGCCCGTAGGTTACAGAGCTGCCCATGTGAACCATGTTGACCCTATCGCCTAAGGCCGCATCGCCATCGAGAACGACATCTGCGTCCTGATCAACTGGAACAGACTCTCCCGTGAGCGAAGACTCATCCAGCTTGAGCATGGCCGACTCGAGCAACCTAGCATCGGCAGGAATGCTGTCGCCCGCCTCAATCAAGATGATGTCGCCCGGAACCAAGCTGGCAGCATCAACTATTATGGTCTCGCCTGATCTGACCACACGGGCATGGGGCGATGCCATCTTCTTCAACGCGTCCAGGGCGTCCTCTGCTCGACGTTCCTGAACTACGCCGATCACAGCGTTCAGAACAACTATCGCCGCTATGACCAGGGCGTCTTCGAGTTCCCCCACGAAGGCGGATACTCCGGCCGACACGAGCAAGAGTACAACGAGAAACTCCTTGAACTGTTCAGCAAACTGCTGCAAAACCGTGCGGCGCGCGGGTTCTTCAAGAACATTGAGGCCATACTCATCGAGCCTCGCTCGGGCCTCCTCGCCAGACAGGCCCGAGGCGCGCGATGTTCCCAACGCGACCAGCGCCTCCCCCGCCGACATCGCATGCCATAGTTTCGACGTCTTCGTAGCCACAATCAATGCCTCCATAACGCGTTTAGCAGGATGCCCGCGCCGATCACGGCAGCCGCCGGAGCAAGCATCGCCTTTAGCATGTCTCCGATATCGACCTTGAAGTAGTCGGCCGTCACTACCAGGCACAAATGCATAGGGGTAATCAAGATGCCCACCACAGACGCGATGTAGGCGAGCGCCGCCGTGTGCGCAGTTACCCCGCCCGAAAGCGCAAACAGGCCGCTGATTATGGGGAACGCAACGCCCACCGCGGCCGAGTTCATCCCCGTAATCACACCCAGCAGCATCGGCAAAACCACAACTGTGACAGATGCCGGCGCTCCGATTGACATAATGTATCCGGCGATCTGGTCCACCGCCCCGACTGCGCTGAGCATGTCTTTGAATAGCATAATCCCCAATACCATGCCGCAAGTCTTGCTCAAAAACGATGAACGAATCATCTTGACCAGGGGTTCCCAACCTGGAAACCTGAGGACGGCTAACCCCAGCGTAACGCAGGCAACAGCGGCCAGTACGCTCCACTGGCAGACAACCACGAGAAAGACTACGGCCAGTATCGGCGCTGTTCCGATGACGAGATCGCGCAACACCAACTTGCGACACACCCCATCCTGGGCTGGCAGAACAGCAGCTGATCGAGGCAGACCTCCAAACGCGATGGGAGCCATAGCTGCCGCAGCCACCAATCCAACGGGGGCAGACCAAGCAGCCAAGGACCTTACGGATACCCCGGAAATCTGCGATACGAGCATGAAGGCGGGATAGACAGGTACGATGAACTCAATGACATGCCTGTACCAGTAATTGGCGAGCGCTCGCCGATCCGGCGAGAGTTCAAGACCAGCGCAGGCGCCGTCCACCATCGGACACGACATGAGAGCCCCGCCCGCCGATGGAAGCAAACCCATGAACGCCGGCGCCACGCCGATGATTATGCGCCTGTCGCGAACGAGCACGTTTAGGGAACTCAGGGCACGCTCGAGCATGCCCGCTTCGTTCATCAGCCCTTCCAACAACCCCACAAACGCCATGGCGAGAGCCACAGTAAGCGTGGATGCTGAAAATAGGGACATGAAGGCGTTCGCGACGATCTCCCGGGGACCCATGCCGAAGAGCAAGCCCATAGCCCCGGCAGCCGCTGCCATCAGCGCCCCCAGATGAAAGCGCTTTCTGTGCAGCACTATCACGCATGCCAGGACCGCTGCGACTCGGATCAGGGCGACCAACTACCACCACAACCTAACTGCGAAACGTGATATGACTAGCTCCGATTATATATCCCGCTGACTGCGGGCGCAATGCCGCGAAAACCCTTAGGTACCGGGAGTCCTCCTTTTGGCCGCCGGCCATGCGGCCTGCTCCCGAAAAAGGGCTCTGACCGCCTAGATCCCGGACGGAGCACGAATACTGAACTTGTGGACGGGACTACACGGGACTCCAATCTCGCTCGTCTGCCACCGACACGGCGAACGTAAGCACTTTCACACCGGATGCACCGGATCGCAGCAGGCCTCTGGCGCATCCATCGGCAGTGGCGCCCGATGTAAGCACATCATCGACGAGCAAGACCCGGCGGCCTGCAACGGCGCCGGGTTCATCGCACGTGAACGCATGCCGTACATTATCTTGGCGGTTCTGTCGGTCGAGGAAGGTCTGGGTTCCGGTAGATTCGCGCCTTGACAGCGCCCCGGGGATCAGCGGCGCCCCGAGCAGCGATGCCACTGCGCCCGCCAGAAGCTCGGCCTGATTGAACCCGCGCCTGGCGAGCTTGTGGGGATGCAAGGGGACTGCGACTACGCAGTCGCACCAGTCCGCCATTGCCTGCCGAATCGCGCATGTCGCCATCATGCGCGACAACGCAGGCACAATCTCCACTCTGGCCCGGTATTTCAGGTCATGCACGTGCTCACGCGCAGCGCCCTCGTATACCGCAGGAGCCCTAGCGCACGCAAAGTACCGGTGCGTGAAGCGGCACCCTGCACATACCCTTGGTGCACCGCGAGGCGTATCGCTAGGTGCATGGCGCTCCTCGTTCTCGCCGCCCGCCGAGGCTGCGCCCCGAAGCGGTGTTCCACATACGCTGCATGCAGGCGAGGACACCCTAGGTATTCGTGCCATGCACTCGTTGCAGAACGCCTGAGCGCTCCCAGACCGCCCGCACGCCGGGCAAAACTGCCTCTCACCGAAGAGCGTGTCCAAAACAACGCTGCAAAACCGCGTAAGGTTCACAGTCCCCATCGCCTCCCATCTGGCTGCATCCCTCCTGCCCCGGGCGGCGCCTTATCGTCCGCTTGGGCCAGGAGACCGCGTGCTGCCGCTTCCGCGTTCATCTTTCGGATGATGCTGATCGCAGTGCGGATGTGCCAGTTCTCTGCGCTACACACGAACCATACCCGGCCGGTGGGCATTGCGGCCGTGCGACCCGCCCTGCCCGCCATCTGGATCAAAGCGCGGTAGTCGAACAGATCGTCCACGTCTGCATCGCACACGATCACATCAACCCCTTCT
Source organism: uncultured Clostridia bacterium (assembly GCA_964471415.1). GTDB lineage: Bacteria > Bacillota > DTU025 > DTU025 > DTU025 > UBA5389. The sequence continues at coordinate 9,396 of CAYYHF010000048.1, forward strand.
ACTGTCACTCCGCGTTCCATTACTGAAGTAGTCACAAGCACATCGCACCTGTGCCCCCCTATGGCCGCCCGCTTGTCGTCCCTTGCCGGATCCTGCGAGTGAACCCATTCCACGCGGGCCTGGGGAAGAGCGGCCGAAAGCGAGGCGGCCACATCCTGCGCCTGTCGTCGTCGGGGCACGAACACCAGAAGCGGCGAACCCGCCCTGACGCTTACGGCCGACAGGCGGGCCAGCGCGGGCAGGGAGCCGCCCTTCTGCCGCGCAGCCGCCACGACCTCCGGCACCGGAAGCGGCATCCCGTGATGACGGGCCGGGATCCTGATGCATGGAAGCGCGCCCGAATCCGCACTCAGAAGATGCCCCCGAGACGGCGTGGCCGTCATGATAATGAGCCGGCCCGCCGGAGCGAGCGCCTTGTCCACCGATGACGCCAGAGCCTCCGAGCCTGCAAATGGGTAGGCATCGGCCTCGTCCAAGACGGCCAGGTCGAAGCGGCGATAGAATCGCATGGCCTGGTGAGTGGTGGCGAGGATGATGTCTGCGCCGAAGTCCCGCTGCCCTGATGAACCGCCGTGGAATACCGAACACGAGGCTTCTGGAAAGGCCGCTTGCACCCGCGGCGCCAGTTCAGCCACTACGTCACGCCTAGGAGCAGCGTAGAGCACCCTCTCACCTGCCAGCAGCGCCGAGTGAATCGCCGTGAGGGACACTTCCGTCTTGCCGGCGCCGCATACCGCCCACACCAACACCTCCCGCGCGGAGCCGCGGATATACCAGTCGCTCAGCATGTCGGCGGCTTGCCTCTGCGCCGCAGTAAGCTCGTGCGGCATCACAGCCCGAGCGCCTCGGATCGGCGCCCTCTCCTGCGAACAGGCGCAGCTTTGCGGGCTGACCAAATAAAGCGGCACACATTCCCGCGCGAACCCCATCTGCCTGCACTCACAACACAAAGCGCAGGCGCGCCGACCACAGTGGGCGCATGGCGTCAGCATGAACGGCCCGGTTGATCCGCATCTGTTACAGGTGCGCGTCCCCAAAGGAGTGATGGACACCGCAGGTACGAGGAGGGCAGTTCCTTCAATACACATTGCCGCCAACAGGTGTTGGGCTCGGTCAAGAGATGAAAAGCCGGCGGAGGCCAGGGCGCGCATGGCCTCTTCCCGCAGCAGGCTGCGTCCTCCCAACTCTCGAGCGCTCTCTGAAACGAGTTCGCGCGAGGGAACGAGATCGCGCGTCGAGTCCAAGCCGAACTGTGAGGACCGCCAAACCGCAGCTATGGACAGGAAACCTGGATCGCTCCACCCCAAGGCACGCAACACAGATCGGGCCGTTCGGCGGCATGACCTTACCATCGACCGGGTGACACTGCCCGACTGAACGCGGCTCGATCCAGCGCCGGAAAGTCGCTGCCCTACCTCCCTGGCCACCACATCGGCGTAAGCCACCGGGACGGGCGGCGTGATCACAGCCAGGTCGGCAGGGGCCGAGGTGTTGATGTAGGCCCAGTCAAACTCGGGCGAGCGCCCGTACCCGGCGCGGGCGCCGCGCTCTGTAAGGACTACGTAGGCATGAAACACTCTCAGTTCCCATCTCTCATAGGTGGTCTATAGGCTGCACCAGTCCAGCTCCCCTTTTATCGTAATCGGCCCGCCCATAATCTGCTTCGCTGATAGGTCACATTTGACAACGACTGCGGCATTCCTCCCGTGCGAAAGCAAATCGCCCGGGCTAGCCCAGGCTCAATCGCCGAAATACCATATGATCGCACAAACCCGGACGGCCGGAGAATCGAACGCCTGCAGCGGCAGTTGGTGGGATCCTGGGCAGAGTACGAGCTCCTACCCAGTCTCATCCGGCCAGGAAGCCGCGGTCGCCTCGCGAAGCCTGGCTGCAAGCATGGTGCGTCTTTGCATCATGGAAGCATTACGCACGGCTATTGCCACCGCCTTCTTCGTTCCTATCAACACTACCGCCCTCTTAGCTCGCGTGACGGCAGTGTAGAGCAGATTGCGCTGGAGCATGACGTAGTGCTGGGTGGTTACGGGGATCACAACTGCCGGATATTCGCTTCCCTGGCTCTTGTGGATGGATACACAATAGGACAGCGCCAACTCGTCCAGCTCATCCTGCTGGTAGATAACATCGCGGTCGCCCTCCGGATCAGAGAACCTCACGACCGCCTCGCCTTCCTCGGCATCTATGCGCACAATCCTGCCCATGTCGCCGTTCCACACCAGTCGGTCGTAGTTGTTCCGGATCTGCATAACCTTGTCGCCTCTGCGGAAGGCCGACCCCCTATAGCGTATCTCCGATGCCCCCGATCTCGCCGGGTTGAGCGCATCGCGGAGAAGCACGTTCAGGTTGTCAACGCCCACGGCCCCTCTCTTCATGGGCGAAAGCACCTGAATGTCGTCCATGGAATCGCAACGAAGATACCTCGGCAGCCTGCTTGCGACAGTAGACACTACAGACTGCGCAGCCTTGTCGGGATCGTCCGCTTCTATAAAGAAGAAGTCGCGCGCGCCTCGGAGCAGGGGATACTCGCCGCGGTTGATTCGATGGGCATTGGTGACTATCATGCTTCCAGGCGCCTGTCTGTAGACCTCATCCAACACCACAGTGGCCACCACGCCCGAGTCTATGATATCGCGCAGGACACTGCCGGGTCCCACCGAGGGCAGTTGATCCACATCGCCCACCAGTACCAAGCGCGATCCGGGCCGAACCGCCTTGAGCAGGCTGTGCATGAGAGTTATGTCGACCATCGACACCTCGTCAAGCACCAATACATCGCATTCCAGAGGGCTGGCCGCTGTACGGCCGAATCTCCACCCTTCGGCCCCGGGCTCGAACTCGAGAAGTCGGTGAATAGTCTTGGCGGGCTTGCCGCTTGCCTCCGATAGTCGTTTGGCCGCCCTACCCGTGGGAGCGGCCAACAGAACCCGCATCTTCCTGGCTTCGAACAAGTCAATGATAAGGCGGAGGGTGGTAGTCTTGCCCGTGCCTGGGCCGCCGGTCATAACCATCACCCCGGACTGAAACGCCTTCATCACCGCGGCGCGCTGCCCATGAGCAAGACGCAGACCGGCTCGCGTCTCGGCCCCAGCGAGTTCCTCGCCTGATAGGCTGTCGAGCGTCCACATCTTCGCGTGAGCAAGCTGGCACAGACGCCGGGCCACGCCCCGTTCGGCTTGGTAGAAAGGCGCAAGATAGAGGGCATCTTCGCCCTCGCGGTAGACCTCTCCGGCGCTCTCCAGCAGTGCGATACTGCTTTCGACGAGAGCACGGGCCACGCCCAGCTCCCTGGCGACCGCAACGGCAAATTGGTCTGTCTGCGAGTAACAGTGGCCGTCCTCAGAATCCTTTCCAAGCCAGTATTTGATGCCTGCGGCAACTCGCTCGGGAGAATCTTGGGCCACGCCCACCTCCTGCGCTATCTTGTCGGCGGTCTTGAACCCAATCCCGTAGACTTCGTCTGCCAGCCGGTAAGGATTCCGGCTCACTACTGCCACGGCATCCTCACCGTATCGCCGGTATATCTTGACTGCGTACGCCGGGCTAACCCCATGCGACTGCAGGAAAACCATGACCTTCTGAACCGACTTGTGCTCGGCAATAGAGTCCACAATACGCCGGGCTTTCTTGGGCCCTATGCCCGGAACCTCCTGGAGTCGCTCGGGGTTGGACTCTATGATAGCCAGCGTATCGAGGCCAAATGCCTTGACTAGCTTGGCGGCGGTGACTGGGCCGATGCCGCGAATCAGCCCAGAGCCTAGATACTTCTGAATGCCGAAAGCAGTTGCAGGGACCACTGTGTCAACCTGGTCCGCCTTAAGTTGCCTGCCGTATTCGCGATGCTGCACCCATGTTCCATATACCTTCACCATCTGGCCTGGAGCGGCCGATGGAAACGGG
>CAYYHF010000049.1:0-13103 GCA_964471415.1 uncultured Clostridia bacterium
GCAAAGGCCCCGCATCTCCCAGTAAGGAGCTTGTGCACGTAAGTCTGATGACCCACATCCCATATGACTTTGTCGCGAGGGCAATCCAAGGCCAGATGAACGGCTATGGTGAGTTCAACAACGCCCAGATTGGGCGCCAGATGGCCGCCGGTGCGCGAGACTGTCTCTATGATGTATTGGCGTATCTCCGCCGCCAGCCGCCCTATCTGCCCGTCCGATAGCTTGCGAAGATCGGCAGGAGACTGGATCTGTTGCAAAATGGTTGTCATCGGGAGCACATCGTCCCTTCGCATCTCATACGTCCCCGCCATTTCTGCCGTTCCCGCCGGTTCTGCCATTCCCTCGCCGCGCCCGCGCGGGGTTCCCATGGCGCGAAGCCGTCAGTCGGTGAAACGCGGCGATCACTCGCCCCACCGCCAGCACTACGCTGTTGGCCGACTCGATGGCGAACCTCTTGCCCGCAGCCTTGCCGGCCACAGTGGCAGCTGATATCAATGCTATCACTGCTGTGGACGCAACCTTCGCTGAAACAGTTCCAGGGGCCAGGGCAGCATTGATGGCGATCGAGGCCCCGACAGCGCCGCTCACCGTGCCGCATATATCGCCCACAAAGTCGTTGCAGAAGCTGGCCACCGCCGGCGCGTTTCGGACGATCCCTAAGGCCTCCAAAGCCCCGTACACACGATTGGCAGCCATGGCGTTGATTGGCGCCTCACTGGCTGCAGTGGCGGCGGTACCGATGATATCAAACAAGATTCCTGTGGCTATTATTACAATAAGGACGGAGATTGAGAACCCGATATTCGTGTTGCCCGCCAAAGCCCCCGAACTGAAGCTTAAAGCGGCCGACAGGACGAAAGTCCCCAGCCCAACGCCGAGGATCCGCCCCAGTCCTTGTGGCAAGGTCGTGTTCACCTCATCAGTTCTGCCCACACAGCATTCCATCCGGCCGCGCGTATAGCGGCATCCGCGACCGGATGCAGGTATATGCATGTCGATAGGTGGCAGCGCCCCGAGTAAATATTGTGACTTAGGTCCAGTAGGTTTTCCCGCCTGCTCACCCTCCCGTTGCCGGGGGGCGGTTTCCCTTTACGACAGGCTCTCCCCGTCGCCGTAGGAGCAACTGGATTGCCACTTAGTGCACACTGTAATCCCCGAGGCGCCAAGCATCGCAAACAGCCTAGGAGTTTTCCTCGGCGGCGCGGGCTGTTCCTTAGCCTCTTTTGCAGGCGTGCTTTCAGGCGGCAGAAGACCAGCCTCCCTGGCCGGGGAGGACATGACTTGATACCCGCATCCCACACGTCCACTCAAGGCAGGCTACGCTGCACCCAACACCATTCTGCGCTTGGCGCAGGCAGGTACCGCATGCAGGTTACCCCCAAGCCGTAGAACCAACCACGCACTTGGGCCTCCGCGGAAGCGGGGTCTACGCCCACATGCCATTGCGGATCGCCCCACAACCTTAACCCCCTGCACCAGCCCCCAACTGGGCGTTAGAAGCCAGCACAAGGGACTTCATCGATGTGCCCTTAGCGGTCTTTTACCCCCGCCTTCAGGAGTGCCCGCTCCGACTAGGATACTGCGCCACCTATCCACTGCGAGCTTGATTATACCATACGTTGCTCACGCCATTCAAATCCCAATCCAGCTTCCGGATTCGGCACGCAATGGATCGGACCCCTACCGCACCATCAACCACGCGATGACGATACCCAAAAGCGCACCCACTACTACTTCAAATGGCGTGTGCCCCAAAAGCTCCCGGAGCTTGGTAACAGGAACGTGCCCTTCCTTGAGCATGATCGCCATCAACTGGTTGAGTACGCGCGCTTGCCTGCCGGCGGCGCGCCTAACCCCTGCGGCATCGTACATCACCACCGCCGCAAACACGAACGACACGGCGAACATGCCGGAGTTCCATCCCTCCGTGATACCTATCCCAGTTGCAAGGCTAGTGACGAATGCCGAATGGGAACTGGGCATGCCTCCAGGCCCCATGATCTTCGACCAGTCGATCCGTCCTTCGCTCCTTATGCTTGTGAAGGTCTTCAGGGTCTGAGCTACGGCCCAGGCGATCACCGCAGCCCACAGGATTCTGTTTGAAAGTATGCCACTTGTGACCGAAAACACGTCTCCACCACACTCATCAGGCAAAGGATATGAGCTCAACCATGTTGAGAAGCTTGGATCCCGCATCCCCGAAAACCGCAGCTAGCTGCGATGCCTGCGCCACCAACGCATCGAACTGCTCGCGGGCTCCGGAAAGCCCCCACACCGAAACCGCCGTGATCCTTCCCGAATCAGCATCTTGGGCCGCAGCGTCCAGAATGTCGTCCCTTATCTGGAAAGCCAGACCGAACTTGCGCGCAAAACGCGAGAGCACATCCATAGCGGGCTCGTCCGCACCGCCTGCGATGCCCCCCATCCGCGCCGCGGCTTCGAACAGACACCCGGTCTTCATCGACTCCATCGTCTCCACAGCCCCGGCAGCTTCGCACAACCTTCCCGCCCACGATTGGTCAGACATCGCCAGTTCGAACGCCTGTCCGCCTGCCATACCCAAGCTTCCGGCAGCTTTGGCAAGCTCCAGCGTGCAGCGACACGCCTCGGCGGCGCCGACTCTTTCTACGAACTCGGGATGCACAAGGGACTCAAAAGCCAGCGTAAGGAGGGAATCGCCCGCAAGCAGAGCCACAGCCTCACCGAAAGCCCTGTGACATGACGGACGCCCACGCCTGATATCATCATCGTCCATACACGGAAGGTCATCGTGTACCAAAGAGTAGCAGTGTATCAGCTCCACAGCAGCTCCAGCCCGTATTGCGGCATCGAGGCGGCTGCCTTCGGGCAAGTCTTTGCCCAAGCTCTGCGCTGATTCAAAGGCCGCTGCCGCCAGAGCCGGGCGGAGCCTCTTGCCGCCCGGAAAGACCGCATACCTCATCGCCGCGTGAAGCGTCTGCGGCTCGTCTCCGGCGGCAGGCAGCAGCGAGTCGAGCGCGGTATCCGCCATCCGCGACACTCGCGCCAGCCACGGATAGGATTTGACCTTTGACGCCGCGTTGCTCAATCGCCGCTCTCCCCTTCTAGCTTACCCAGTATTCCATGGGCCGGCTCCGCCTGCAGTCTCCCATCTTCGCCCTCAATCAGCATCTCCAGCCTGCCCTCTGCCTGCTCCAGCATTGACAGGCAGAACTTGCTGAGTTCACTGCCTTCGCCAAACAGCCGGAGGGCTTCTTCCAGAGGCAAATCCCCCGCATCCAGCTTAGCGACTATCTGCTCCAGGCGAGCCAACGCCGCCTCGAAAGTCGGATCCTTCGCATTTTTCGCACTCGACGCCTTCATCCTTCAACCACCTCGCGCTCACGCACTTCGCAGCCGATGGCGCCGCGGCCGAGCTTCACGCGAACCGCGTCCCCCGTCTGCACGCTCTCAGAATCCTTCAGGATCGACCCGTCCGGGCCCCGGCATATGGCGTATCCCCGACCCAGCACGGCCGCAGGATCCAGCGCCGCCAGCATCCCGGACAGGCGCTCCACTCTATCAAGGAGGGCCCGAAGCCTCACACGGATCCTCTGAACAAGCCATCGTCCCAGCTCGTCCAGGCGCTGTTTCCTCTGATCAAGTAGTCGTCGCGTGGACCTGATCAGCCGCATGTGAAGCGTATCAAGCTGACGTTGGTACACTCCCATGTCGGGCACGACAAGCTCCGCCGCCGCCGATGGCGTTGCCGCCCGGACATCGGCCACGAAGTCGGCTATGGTGAAGTCGGTTTCATGGCCCACAGCCGACACCACCGGGATTTGCGATGACCTGATCGCTCTGGCCACCGCCTCATCGTTGAAGGCCCACAGCTCCTCGGCCGATCCGCCGCCGCGCCCCACGATTAGCGCATCGATGTCGCCGATGCCGGAGGCGCCGCTTGCGGCGTTGGCTCGCCGGATCGCATCTACTATGCCGACTGCCGCCCCCTCGCCTTGGACCAGTGTGGGGATGACCAAGATGTGCACGGCGGGCCATCGCCGCCTTGCCACGGTGATGATGTCGCGAACCGCCGCTCCGGTGGGCGATGTGGCCACAGCGATACGCTTAGGAAACTTGGGCAGAGGCCGCTTAAGCGCCGGATCGAACAATCCCTCCGCCTCCAGCTTCGCCTTGAGCTGCTGAAAGGCGAGGAAGAGCGCGCCAAGGCCTGCCGGTTCCATGAAGTCTATGTATAGCTGATACTCGCCTCCGCTCTTGTAGACGCCCATGTAGCCATGGGCCAACACCCGCATCCCGCTCTCCGGGCGGAAGCGCAGCCCCCTGTTGGCCCCGGAAAACATCACCGCACGAAGGCGGGAGGAATCGTCTTTGAGCGTGATGTACATGTGCCCGGACGAATGATGCGTGAAGCTCGATATCTCTCCGCTCACCCATATGTCGGCAAGACGCGAATCGGCCTGGAACAACCCGGCTACGTAGTCAGTGACCTGAGAAACTGAGTAGACATTGGCCCCGGGAAAGCCGCAAGTCATCGAATATCCGTTCAAGAAGACGCACCCCCGTTCTCAATGTGCGTCTGCCCCGCAAGTAGCGCAACTCCTACTGCATTGTCCCGTGAATACTCGGGCGCGGCGAAGTGCAGCGTCGAGCCGGGAACCACGCGCGCGATTTCCTCCTGCATTATCCGGCGTATAATGGAATTGGACGCTACTCCCCCTGTGGCCAGCAGTTCACAGAGCCCGGCGGCTTTCAGCCCCTGAGCGACCAGCGCCGCCGCGGACAAGCCTATGCATTCCAGGACGCCCAGAGCAAGGTCGGCGTGGCGCCTGCCCGCATCCAGCTCCCGCATGGCAGCTGAGCACGGACCTGAGAAGCTCACCGAAAAACGCCCTCTCTCGCGTCCGCGCGCAACGGCCGCCGGCAACCTCGCCGCCCCCGGCTGCCCGTCCGCCGCCAGGCGCTCCAGCCCCTGGCCAGCCGGGAAAGGTATACCCATCTTCACGCCGATTCTGTCGATAAACTGCCCGGCGCTGAGGTCGTCAGTGCCTCCCAAGAGCTCAACGCTGAACCTGTCGTGCACCGCCAGCAATTCAGTTGTGCCTCCCGAAAGATGAAGAGCGAGAAAACCGCCGCGCCTTGCGATGCCAAGGTCCGACGACCAGCTGGCGGCGGCGATATGTCCTTCCTGATGCGACACCTCGGCGTACGGGGCCGAAAGCGATGCCGCTACTGCCCGACCGAAGCCCGAACCTACGAGGAATACGGGCATGTAGGATTCCCGAACCCGCCGCGGCCACGCGGCAGCGCTCACAGCCGCTACCTTCAGCCCGCGCTGCCCGGCAGCTGAAAGAGCCGCCTCAATCAAAGCAGGAGCATTGCGGACATGCTGAAACACGGCCTCAGACTGGCGCAACCCCACTGCCCCGGGAGAAACCTGAAGCGGCGTCCTGCCATCGTAGACCAGGCCGCCGCCGCTGGTTAGGGCAACTGACGTTGTGTAGCAGCTTGTGTCCAGCCCCAGGCTGCACAGGTTACCCAGCTGTGTCACCGTCCTCTCCATCGGCGGCTCCGCCTCCCGCCTCATCGCGCCGCTTTAGCTTATCAGCCAGCGTGCCCAGGATTCCGTTGACGAACCGCGGAGAATCGGCGCTGCCGTAGAGCTTGGCGATCTCCACTGCCTCATCGATGGAACTGGCAATAGGCACATCGTCAAGATACAGCATCTCATATACAGCGATCCGCATGATGTTTCTGTCCGTTGGGGACATGCGACTTACGGACCAGTCGTGCGCGACTCCCGCTATGACGCTATCAATATCCTGCTTTCGCTCGCATGTTCCGATCACCAGTTGACGAGCGAAGGACTTGCCTCTCTCGCTGAGCTGAAGATTGTGCGACTCCTGGATCGCGCACTCCATCGCCCACTCTTCGGCGCAGCCGGACAAGTCCATCTGATAAAGGGCCCTCATGGCAGCCTCCCTGGCCCGCCGCCGCTCAGCGCGCATGCGCTAACCACTCCTGTCGTAACGCCATCCCCAAATTTAGTAGCGCGGTTTCCTAAACCGCCGTGATATCATGTCTTTCAGCCTTTCGTGATCATCCACATACCTGCCGAGCATAAATCCGATAGCCACAAAGACGGCGAACGCCAGCGCCCGCCAGAACCCGGCTATGATCACGAGCAACCCGAAGACCCCACCGGCGATAGCGCCGATGACTTCGCCCGAATGCTCCTCGGGGATGCCCCAGTTGCAGTTCCTGAACCACGCCATACGGCCATTCCTCCACGCTCCACGCTCCACGCCGGACATCGAAGTCGAAAGCCCGATAGCTGCGCCCTACGCCCTACGCCCTAGGCTTGCTACGCTCATGCGCCACGCCGCGGACCACGGTATGCACCGACTTGACGGGAAGCCCCACCATTGCAGCGAATGCAGTCGAAAGCTCAGCTTCGAGGCGTTCGCACACCTCGGGAATGCTGACATCCGGATACACCTGGATTCTCGTGGATACCGATATCCCTTCCGAGTCTCCCGCGGCCTCGGCGTCCACCTCCCTGATCCCGCTGACCTGGCGGGCGGCACGGCGAACTATGGCCTCGATCGCCGACATCGATATGCGCACATCGCCAAGCGTTGTGTTGACGACTATCGGGGCAGGCTCATCACCATCGCCCCTGAGCGCAGCCGAGATCAGGTAGAGAACGACCAGAACGATCAGGACGCCCACGGCCGCCGTCACCAGCTTGTGCTCGGATACCGCTCCGAAGAAATCCAAGGCGAAGCCGTTGGGAAAACCCGGGCCGGTCACCGATGCCAGCACCACGGCGCTCAAAGCAACTAGAAATGCCGCCGCGACAATCAGCACAACCCGATCAAGCGTCTTCAACTCCGTCACCTCCGCAGTGCGGACGCAAAGCGCCGCTTAGCGCACGCGCGCTTCTGTCGACGGTTCCTTCTCATCGACCAAGACATTCGTAACATGAACGTTGACTTCCACCACGTCCAAACCCGTCATGATCTCAATGGCGCGCTTCACGTTCTGCTGCACGAGCGCACACACCTCGGGGATCACCGCGCCGTATTTCACGACCACATTGAGGTCGACCGCAGCCTCCTTCTCGCCGACCTCAACCTTGACCCCGCGAGCCAAGTTCTTCTTGCCCCAAAGCTCGCTCCAGCCTTCGGTGATGCCGCCGGCCATGCCGGCAATGCCCTCAACCTCCGTTGCAGCCAGGCCAGCGATGACCGCCACAACCTCGTTGGCGATCTTGACTGATCCTAGTTCAGGCCTCTCCTCAAGTTCCATCTTCGCACCCCCCGGCGTCCGCCAGGAAGAATCACTGGCGACTGTAATAGAATTATAGCAGACAAGGCAGCGCCCTGCCGTCGCTCTCTAGACAATTCACCACGCTGTGCGGTTTATCCTTCAGTTATCTCTCTCCACAATGGTGATTCTGCCAAGACTTACCCCCGTGGCGCGCGCCACGATATCCCCTATGGCCTGCGCTCCCGCTTCTTCAAGTCTTCCCGACTTCACTACCACGCTTGCGCCCCCCTCCTCAAGCGACACAACGGCGTCCGCATAGCCCCTCGCAACTATCATGCTCTCAGCATCGAACTCTCGTCGCGCCCTACTCGCCGCGGCCAGCAAAGCTGCTTGCGCCTGTCGCCTCGCCTCGGGATCAGCATCCGGATCATCCGCTACCCCCGCAATGATCTCGAGTTGGGCCGCCCGCTCCCTCTCACGCTCCAACCTGAACTCGTCGAAGAAGCTCCACCGAGCTGCAAACGTGGGCTCTGGCGCAGGCGCAAAGTCGGATGCAAGGGGCAAGCTGGGACCCGCGCCTTCTTCCGTTCCCTCTGTCGGCGCCGACATCGACGTAGGCGACGGTGCCTGCACAGGCGCCGATGCTTTCCGCACCCGCCGCTGGTCCACCGCGGACGAGATGGCCATGGCCAGTACAGCCAGGCCAACCATGGCGTAACACAGCCGCAGAAACCATCTATCGCCCTTCACGCGCGTCACTCCTCCTTTGCGCAAGGTCCGGGCCCGGGCGGGCGCCCCGATGGCCCGCTCGGTTACGGCTTGCAGGAGGCCACCACCATCACCCGGTGGGCGGCCACGCCCAGCAGCGCCCGAGTCGCTGCGGCCAGCTCGCGCTTGATCGCCGAGTCCGCTGCGCCAGGCGCAGCTACCAGCACTCCCGCTATCCGCGGCGCCTGCTCCCCGAGGAGCACGGGCGCCTGCCCTCGCCCGGAAGACGAGTCGCTCAGGAGCACCATCTCGCGCGTCCTGCGCCGCTCCGAGGAACGCTTAGTCTGCCCCGATGCCTGCTCCTCTGTGTTTCGCTCCTCCGCGACCAAGTTTTCGGCATACGCCTTGAGCGAACTGCCCTCCAACGTGATCCGGACACTCACCGCCCCTGCCCCCTCCACCTTCGACAGAATCCCCTCGCACCTGGCCTCCAGGTCCGACCTGTAGCGTTCCAGCACAGCGCCGCTTGGCGTATCCCCCGATCCGGACTGCCTACTGGCGACACTCGCCCCATCGATAGTGGGCGCCTCTTGCGACTTGCGAGAGGTCCCCGTCCGCAGCAGACTGCCTGCGATGATCAGAAGCACGCCCACCGCTGCCAACACCAGAAGGGGTTTGACCCCCGGCGTGTTCAGAAGATCCCTACCCATGCCGCCGGTCACCTCACTGTCACCAACTCAACCGAACACTCAAGCGCCGAAGCGACCGTCCGCGCCACAGCGGTCCTGTCCACGGTGGTCCGGTCCACAGCAACAGGCGAGGAGCCGTCCGGGCCGTGCAAGTCATACCCACCTGATCGAGCGTGCATGCCCGTATCCACCTCCGCCGCCTCCAGCCGACCGCCGTCTGTAACTCGCACTCTGACGATCCAGCTGTCTGCAAGGCTTCCGCAGGAAGAACTGAGCGCCTCGCGAACCCGCGCCTCCAGCGCCCGGGACGCGATAGACGATGCCAGTTCGGTATCGAGCCCCGCAGGTGTCTCCATTGACGTTGCGCCCCATTGCGCGGGCCGGCCGCGCGCGGCGGCGGTCGCCGTCTCCAGCCCTGCCCCAATGCCTACTCCCAGGCCGAGCAGGGGGGTAAGAATGGCCCCGATCAGCGCCAGGCCCACCACCACGTCCACGTATTTCTTCAGCTCTGAACGAGGCAGAACCATCTCGATAAACGTCACCGTGAGCACTACCGCTACTATGCAGCGCACCCAGCGGTTCAGGCCGTCCGCTATGCCGCCTGCCACGGCACACACCTCCTCACCTCACGGCCGCCACCATACCACCCAGCCCAACGACGATGGACACTCCGATGAAGAACATCAGACCCACAGTTGCCACGCACACACACAGGGACGAGAGCGCATCTCCCAACTCGCTTAGGCAGTCGGAAACGCGGCCATCGCCCAAAGGCTGCGTAATTGCAGCCGCGACTCGAAACATCAGCATTATGGCCGTCATCTTGATCACCGGGAACAGGCAGACAATGGCCAGCGTCACCAGACCGAACGCCCCCACTGCCCCCTTGACCAGCAGCGAGGACGCAGCCACTAGATCCAGCGCATCGCCGAATACCTTTCCGACAACAGGTACCACACTGCCCGACAGGAACTTGACCGCTTTGGCGGCGGCGCCGTCTGAGATGCCGGCCAGCCCTCCCCTAATTCCGGTGAATGCTACGAAAACCGTGCTCGCCAGCCCCAACAGGGTCATCCCCATCCACTTCAGTAACCCGGCCAAGCGCGACAGCTGCTTTCGCCGGCTTATCTCCCCCACCAAGCTCAGTGTGACCGCAGTCAGCAGAAGAGGTATGATCGTTGTCTTTACCAAAGTACCTACAGCCGCCGTAGCCCCCAACATGAAAGGCGATACCACCGCGGCAGCGGTCGCTCCTCCCGATGCGGCCAAGGCGGCCGTGAGAAGAGGCACAACAGCGTACATGAAAGACGTCATCTGGTCCACTGCGCCTATCGCGATGTCAGCCGACACAGAGAAAGACCTGACTCCGAGCACCACCATTGCCATGTAGCAGACAGCCCATGCCGCCGCAGCCGGGCCCTCCTCCCCTAATCCCGCGCTCACGAGCCACAGAACCGAGCAGAGTACGGCAAGGAGTATCAGTTCGCCCAGAAGGCCCAAGTTGAGCTGGATCTCGCGGATCAGGAATCCAACGAGTTCCCGTCCCAGCCTCGGCAGATCCAGAAGACTTGAGCCGTGAGTGGACATAATCTCTATTATGTTAAAAGAGGGCAGGCGCCGGGCCACATCATCGTCCAAGCCGCGCAGGAAGTGCTCTATGCCGTCAGTATCCAGCTGCGACAGATGCTCCAGGGCCGCGCTTTCCACGGCTTTTGCGCCCAAATCCGTCCCACGTCCCGCGAACGCCGCGACACTGCCCGCTGCTCGGGTCAGCAGAAGCGCCAGAACCAGGACCGCCAAGTCTGCTCGTCTCATTTGGGCAGCACCCGAAGCACAGTCTCGAGGAGCGCAAACATCAGAGGAGCGGCCATGCACAGAATCAACACCTTCCCCGCCAGTTCCACCTTGACCGCAAGCGCCCCCTCCCCCGCGTCCCGGCATACCTGTGCCCCAAAGGACGCAAGATACGCCACTCCGACCACCCGGAGAACGGTGTCCAGATAGAGCCGGTTCACCCCCGCCGATGATGCCATTGTGTCAAGCGCTACGACAAATTCTGCCAGACGCGACACCGTCAGCGCGAACAGGACCACTCCCAGCGCCGCTGAGAGAACCACAGCCATGTCCGGCCTCGCGGTCCTGAGCATCGCGAGCGCCGCGCACCCAATGAGCGCCACCCCGATTACCTGCGCGATGAGCATGGCGACTCCCCTCACCTCACTCACCACAATTGAAAGACCGTGCGCACACTGGAAAGCAACTCGCCAATATGCTGCACAAGCATGAGGAAGACCACAACTAAGCCGGCGGTGGCCACGAGAAGGGAGTATTCCTCCTTGCCCTGCTGCTTGAGGATGGAACACAGGACTGACACAAGTATGCCTACTCCTGCAATCCTGAGCACCAAATCCAGCCCCACTGCCAGGCCCTCCTTCAAAGAAGCGTTATGGTGATCATCCCGCCCAGCAGAAAGCCGATCCACGACCAGATGCGGCAGTTTCGGGACGCGGCCTCCGAAGCCTGAGCCCGGCAGCGCTCCAGCCGCCCGATGGCAAGGCCTATGTGCCTAGCCTGATCAGCCGCGTCCGATGTGCCCAACCGCTGCCCCAGCGCCAGCAGAGCCCGAACCTCATCCCCTTGGCCTTGACCTTGGCGCAGGCCTCCCAGCGCAGCCGCCAGGCACGCGCCCGCCCCTCCTGATTCGCCCCGCTCCAAAAGCTCCGCTGCCTGCGCCAAAACTTGCGCAGGCAGCCCGCCCGATGCCATGCCGGCCCGGCGCATCGCCTGTCCCAGACGGGTATAGCCGAAGGATATCTCGGTCTGAAGCGATGCGAGCGCCGTGATCCACGCCGCAAGCTCGCGTTCGCGCGCACGATAGGACTCTGCCACCGCCAAGCCCAAGAGCCCGCTGGCCCCCACAGTCAACACCCCGCCCGCCAGCTTCAGCGCCATGCTCATCGCCGCATTCCTCCGGTTTCGCCGCCTGCCAGACGAAACGGCCCAGGCGACAAGTCCTCCCCTGACCCGAGGTCCACAACACGCTCGCACGTGCCCAACCCGAGCGATCTCCCAAGCAGAATCGCCCGTTCGAAAACACCCGCCTCAAGCGCATCGCGGACGGACGGCCGGCGCGCAGCGTCTTCTGGATCCACCGCGTGAGCCGTAGCTATCACCGATACTCCGCACCGGGACGCTTCCAAGAGCGCTTCCGCGTCTTCAGCCCGCCCCACCTCGTCGGTTATCACAACATCCGGCGACATCGTTCGGATCATGATCATGATCCCGCAAGCCTTAGGGCATCCATCGATGACGTCCGCGCGCGGCCCCAGCTCATTCTGGGGAACGCCCTGGCTGCACGCGGCTATCTCCGACCGCTCGTCGACAATCCCCACCGCAAGCCCAGCTACGGCAGCCGCGGCCGGGCCTCCTGCCGCGCCGATGCGCGATGTGGCGCCCGATCCCCCGCCTTCGCCCGATCCCGTTGACAACCAACGGGCGATGTCCCGCAGCAAAGTCGTCTTGCCCAGCCCGGGTCCGGACAGAATCAGGACATTCAGAACTCGTGTTCCGTCCGCAGAGAAGACGTAGGGCATCACTTGGTCAGCAATGCCTATGATCTGCCGCGCGATCCTATAGTTCATACTCGAAAGCTGCGACTGACCGCGCACCCGCTCGCCGTCCAGAACCGCCCGGCCTACCAACCCCACCCTATGGCCGCCGGCAAGTGTGACGAAACCCGCTGCAAGCTCGCGCTCAAGCGCGTAAACTGACGACTGGGTGACCAGTCGCACCGCCGCCTCCCATTCATCCTCTGTGCAGCTCACAGGTTGTCCTGAGCAATGAAGGTAATAGTCCCCCTCTGCCGCAACGCCCATGGCCGTTCGCCCGCGTCTCAGGCGAATCTCCAAAAGGTTCTGCCTGTCCGCATCGGGCAAGGCTCGGACAGCCTCGCGGACACGAGGGGGGAGAGCTGGGCAAATCCCATCCAACACCGGATCTCGGATCTTGGCCGACAAAGCCGTCCCCCCTAGACATGCTATTCAATCATATGGGGCAGCATCGGGAATATTCCAAGCCACACGCAAGCGGCCCGCGCGCCCATCGCGTCCGATTCTGGCCCCGAAAGCAAGCCTTTTGCTGCCCGCCTGGGTCGCAGGACCCAGGGTTGGCCGCAAGGCTGGGTCGTAGGATACAGGTTCGCGACCGCCGTTGCCGCTCGCGACTCACAGCCAGTTCCCCCCATACGTGAGCCCCAGCTACAAGGCGCGGGCCGCAGCGCTCCTTTTTGCGCCAGCGGCCCGCGCGCCCATCGCATGCGATTTCGGTAATGCGCTCTCGCCTTCACGCTTATGTCTGCCGCATCGTAAGCGTCAAATCTCGCTTCCCAAACCCTCGTCAGTTGCCGCGCATCGGGAAGGTCGTTGGGTTTCATGCCTACTAGGCAGCGCGGAGCGA
>CAYYHF010000050.1:0-12871 GCA_964471415.1 uncultured Clostridia bacterium
TCGTCTACACGGACTCCTCCGGCGCCGTGCTCACGCTCTATTCCGGGAACAACGTTGTGTATGAGCTGACCGATCCCCCTGTGGCGCGGGACGATCCCGGGACAGGAGGGGCAGGAGGTCGGCCCGGACATAGTCGCCCATGGCAAATACCTGGCCAAGATAGTGCAGGAAGGCGCGGGCCCAGCCCAGACTTGCTTTCCGCATGAGGCTGTTCTTTGAGATAGCTTCGGGCACATGAACCGGCAGGGACCTCATCGCTTCGCCTCTGCCGTGTAGGCATCCCAGTGTCTGCCTAGCTCCAGTCGGGACGATAGCTGCTGAGCCGGCGTGAAGAACACGCGCAGCGCCCCGAAGGCGGCGGTCATGGCGGTCACGGCAGTGGCGGCCGCGATCATCAACATCACTACCACTTGGTAGCGTACTGCATCCAGAGGGCTCGCTCCCGAGATGATCTGTCCGGTCATCATGCCGGGCAACTGCACCAGGCCCACCGTCATCATGGAGTTGATCGTGGGCATCATTGCGGCGCGCAGCGACTCCCGGAGCGCGCCGGCGGCCGCTTCGCGCGCGGGCGCTCCCAGCGCCAGGGAGGCCTCGATCTCACTTCGGCGCAGCGTGAGCTCTGAATGGAATCTGTTGACCACAAGCGCCGCTCCATTCATCGAGTTCCCGATTACCATGCCGGCGATGGGTATCACGTATTGAGGCTGGTACCAGGGGCGCACGCGCAACACCACTCCGATTACGAGTATCAAGGCGATGGCGCCTCCGGTGGCGATGGAAGCTGTCGTCATCGCGAAAAGCCCCTGCTTCGCGCCGGCCTGCCTTTTCACGGCGTTGTACCCGGCAACCGTGGTCATGACGGCCAGGGCCAACACCACCCAGTACCACCGGGAAGCATCGAACAGCCGCTGGAGGACGAATCCCACCGTCAGCAGCTGAACGAAGGTGCGGACTGTTCCGATGGCGATGTCGCGCTCCAGGCCCAGGTGTTGCCAGTATGAGATGAGCGCGGTGACTCCCACGAAGAGCAGGGCGATGAGAAGGTCGATCAATGAGATATGGATATAAGCGCTAGCATTCATCGGATAGCTCCCCCTGCAGAAATCTTCGTCCAATCGCCGTGGCGGGACCGGCGAAGAATGCGTTCGCCGCGCTCTCCTCGACCTTGGCACCGCGCACGAGCAGCACGACTCGCGTGCCCACGGCGCGGGCATGTTCCATCAGGTGCGTCACCATGATCACAGTCAGGCCCATCTCGCGGTTGAGACGGCATACCAGGTCCAGCACGGTGTTGGCGGCTGTTTGGTCGAGGGCGGATGTGGGTTCGTCCAGCAGGAGCACCTCAGGCCGGTTGGCCAATGCTCGGGCTATGCACATCCTCTGCTGCTGCCCAACTGAGAGCGCCGTGGCGGGGCGGTGCAGCAAGTCGCGTTCGAGCTGCACCAAATCGAGGCACTCGCCGGGATCGCAGTCCTCCCCGCGCAGGCGCGGGCCGTACGACACATTGTCTGCGACCGTGCCTGCGATCAGCGCGGGAGTCTGAAAGACCATCCCCACACGCCGTCTCAACTCCCGCACATCCAGAGAGGAGATATCTGTTCCGAACAGGTTGATCCGCCCGGAGCTGGGATCCTCCAACCTATTCATCATCCGCAGGAGCGTGGATTTGCCCGACCCCGAAGGTCCCATCAGAGCCAGGATCTCGCCCTTCGGGACACTGAAGGAGACATCCTCGATCACCTGGAGTCGAGTCACCGAATCACCCAGCAAGACCGGCTTGGTCTTGCTCACATGCATTAGTTCCACTGCGGGGACGCATACAGGGTTTCCCACCGAACCGAACCTTCCCTCGTTCACGATATCATCTGAGCTATGCACGCATTTGTCCTGCTGCGGAGTCGGGCCAAGCGCGCCTCGCTCTTGGCGGTGTATATGCAAAGGGACATACACCCACGTCTAGAGTAGTCCCGCAGGGTAGTCGCGTCAAGGGCGCTGCCGTTCGCCGTTATTCGCGTGCCGCCGATCCAGACGCGCTTTGGCGAAAGCGCGAAGTTGGGTATTGACATCATTCATTGCGTAGTTTAAGATCTTGATTAGAGCATCAATAATATTAAGTCGCAACTTGAGCGGAGGTGCCAAGAATGATCATCACGATCGGAAACGTTAGGGTAGAAGTAAGCCGGGAACCTCGCGACCTGAGGACGAATCTGGGAGAGATCAGACGGGCGTATGAAGGGTTGCTGGTCGACAGGATTGCCAAAGATGCACGGCTGCGGTACGAGATGGAGGTCAGCGAGTATCTTCCCGTGATGGGGTAGGCCGACCGGCCATCGGCTACGCCAGAAGGGTGTGATGAAGCGCAATGAACAACGTATGTGTTGTGGAGAACCTCTGCAAAACTTACCGCTCGGGGGGTTGTCGCGAATCGCGATCTGAATCTGCGAGTCTCCGCCGGGGAGGTCCTTGGGCTGTTGGAACGGTTTGGTCTGACGGCAAGGTCAGACAGTCTAGTGCTTCGTCTGAGCGGCGGAGAGCGGCAGATGGTCTTCCTGCTTTCCACTTTCATGGGATATCGTCCGCTAGTCATACTGGATGAACCTACAAGCAACCTCGATCCGGTGAGACGTCGACTTGTATGGGACTTCCTGCGCGAGAAAGCGCGCGAGGGTGCAGCCATAGTGCTGGTGACTCACAATGTGGCTGAGGCTGACCAGGCCGTGCATCGGGCGGTCATAGTAAACGGCGGGACTGTAGCGGCAGACGGTACTCCGGGCGACTTGAAGCGGATGGTCAGCCGCAAAGTAGAGATCCGCATTGCACTTAAGCCGGGGGTCGAATGGCGTCTGGACAATGCTGTCGAGACTGTGCCGCTCGGGTCGGGCAAGTGGATAATTCGGGCCGATCCGGAGGAGTCTTCGCAGGTGCTTTCGCAAATCGTCGAGGCACAAGGTATAGACGATATCGACGATTTCTCAGTCTCAGGCGTGAGCATGGATGCGGTGTATGAGGCACTGACAGGAGAATGGTGGGATGAACGGCATGAACCAACGGCCAGGTGACGGAGGAGTCTTCGACGCTCGAACACCGTCCGATACTTCGCGTCCTGTGAATCCTGCGCACGCCGCGCCCCTTGCTTCTATCGCAGCGCTTGCCCGCGAATACTGGTGGCTACTTCGCGGCGAGCTTTACCGGCTGCGACTGCAGTGGTTTTGGTATTTGGTGGTGATGTCGTTTGCCCCGCTAGTCACAATGGCGTTTCTCTGGTAAGTCTGCAGAAGCATCGCTCTTCATAATCACGGGAAGCATAACTACCGCGCTCTGCACCTCGGCCATGCTGACGCTGGGCCAAAACATCGGATACATGAAGGACGCGGGAAGCTTCGAATACTACGCCGGCTTTCCGATCTCGAAACAAGTGTTCATACTCGCCATGGCAACTCGGAGTGTGATACTCTCAATCCCTTCGTCTGTGATACTGCTTGCCATAGGCGCTTCTGTCTTTGGGCTGCCGATCAATCCGTCTCCCGTCTCCGTGATCGTCTTCTTGCTCGCAGGTTATTCCCTCGCCGGCCTGGGGGCGTTCGTAGGCTTCTTCAGCCGCGATGGACAGACTGCCGGGCTCGTAACGCAGATAATCGATCCACTCATCGTCTTCCTCGCGCCGGTATACATCCCTGTTGAGCGCCTGCCGCGGTTCCTCCAGTACACGTCGAGATTCCTCCCGACTACCTACGTTGCAGACGCTCTGCGCGCGTCCGTGGCTGGTACCGTCACAGTTCAGACCTGGCGCGAAATCGGGTTTCTGGTTGTATGGACGATGCTCTCGCTATGGGCCGCATCGCGCAAGCTTGCCTGGCGGGCTAGTGATTGATCTCCGAGGCCGCGCCGCTGACCGACCCGGCGGCGTCATCAGCGCTATCAGCGGTGTCGCGGTAAGCCAAGGCCAGCGCACGCGCGGTCACAGTTTGGTAATAGTCCTTCATGATAGCCATGAAGTCCGAGTTGGACAGAGCCCTGTCGCGGGCCCAGAACTCGGGCACGCCCAGTCGCCGTATGACGGCGAGGGGCGCCTCGGGGGCCGCGACCTCGATCTGCAGCGATTCAACAACCGCCGCATCCCCGCTCCAGAACGAATTGCCCTCCTGGATCAGTGAGAGGAGCTGTTTCACTGCATCAAGTTGGGTTTCAGACTCGTTGGCTCCGCTTCCCTGAACATGGCTGGCGCTGTCGGCGCTATTGGCGCCGCCGACCTGTGCGCGCTTTTCGCGCAGTACAGCCAGCATGCGCTGTTTGGACATTCCCCGAAGCAGCAGGAGGAGGAAGGGGTCGCGATTGAACTCTGCGCCAAGCGTGTAGAACACAGCCGCGATGTGCTTGCACGGGTTGGCCCAGTCGGGGCAGGTGCAAGACATGTCGATATCTTCCTCTGATTCGGGGAACAACGGAGCATCGCATTCTGCGAAAGCATCTTCGATGTTCTCCGGCATCTCGCCAACGAGGAGCCTGGCGCCGAATGAGGCATGCTCGGCCATGGCGGATGCTGCTCTGTCCCAATCGGCATCGGTCAGGGGCTCGATGTTGATAGTCACCCTGTAGGGCCTTCGGCGCGAGCCCTGAACTCGGGCATCGATCCTGCCGGGGCGCACTTTGACCTCCAGCACCTTGCCTTGTCGGGCATACGTTCGTCCTCGTTGCAGGCGACTGGACCAGCCCAGGCCGTCGAGGGCGGCCGTCCATCTTTTTGCCCACCGTGTCTCGGCGAATTCGTCTTTCTTGGCCATCCTCCGGCCTCCTTTCATAGTCGCCTTCAGTCCCGCCTCAGTCCTGATTCTCGTCCTCTTCTGCAAGACTTTCCCGTCTCAACACGAATAGATCGTGGAGCTGGTCAGTGGACATCTCTGTTATCCAATACTCGCTGGCGCCGATTATCTCTTCGGCCAGGGCCTTCTTCTCTTCAATCAGCTGATCGATGCGTTCTTCCACTGTGCCGGAGCACACGAACTTGTAGACGTGCACGTTCTTGGTCTGCCCTATGCGAAACGCTCTGTCGGTGGCCTGGTTTTCTACCGCCGGGTTCCACCACCGGTCAAAGTGGAAGACGTAGCTCGCGCGCGTCAGGTTCAATCCGGTTCCGCCGGCTTTGAGCGAAAGGATGAAAACGGGCGGACCGGCAGGATCGTTCTGAAATCGCTGGACCATTTGGTCTCTGACCTTCTGCGGCACTCCTCCGTGCAGGAACAGGACCTCGCACCCTAATGCACGAGACAGATACGTCTGCAGCATCGAGCCCATCTCGGCGAATTGGGTGAACACGAGCGCGTGGTCGCCTTCGCCCACGACTTCCTCGAGCATCTCCGTTAGCCGGGTGAGTTTGCCCGAGCGGCTTTCGATGCTGCTCCGATCGTGCAGAAACTGCGCGGGATGGTTGCACACCTGCTTCAGCTTGAGCAGTGTGGACAGAATGATCCCTCTGCGCTCCATGCCCGAGGCGCCATCGATCTTGGCGAGCATGTCGCGGACCACCGCTTCATACAAAGTCACCTGCTCTTTGGTGAGACTGGCGTACACCTTCGCCTCCAGCTTTTCGGGCAGGTCCTGGATGATATTCGGGTCGGTCTTGACTCGGCGCAGTATGAACGGACGCGTCAAGCTGCGCAGACGGCGGGACGCCTTTGCGTCTCGGTATCGCTCTATCGGAATCGCGTAACGCTGCCTGAAATCTGTAAACGAGCCCAGATAGCCGGGGTTCAGGAAGTCCATGATCGACCACAGCTCCGACAGGCGGTTCTCCACGGGCGTGCCGGTGAGGGCCACGCGGAAGTCGGCGTCTAGGCGGTGGGCGCTCTGACTCTGCTTCGCCTCGGGGTTCTTTATGTTCTGCGCCTCATCGAGCACGACTGCGTTCCACCTGATCGAACCCAATGTCTCCTCGTCGCGGGGCAGGAGGGCGTAGGTAGTTACGACTACATCGTGGGCCGCGGCGGCCTGCTCGAAATCGCCGGCGGCCAGCCTGCTCGGGCCGTGATGGACCATGACCGCAAGCGATGGGCCGAACCGCTTCAGTTCTCGTCGCCAGTTTCCGACGACCGATGTTGGGCACACGAGCAGGGTGGGCGCATCCAGAGTGCCTTCTTCCTTCGCCCGAAGCAGCAGTGCGATCATCTGAATAGTCTTGCCCAGCCCCATATCATCCGCCAAGCAGGCGCCCAGGCCGAACCGCTCCAAGAACGCCAGCCACGAGAGGCCGCGGATCTGATACGGCCTGAGCTTGCCGCTGAATGTGCGCGGTTGCGGAAGCTCCTCGACTCGCTCGCCGGCGGTCAGCCTGCTCGCAAGGTCGGCCATCTGCCCGTCCATATCCACGTCCAGAACCGGAAGGCCGGCCCGAGAAGGAGCATCGGCCTCCGGGCTTTCGGTGTCAGCCGCGGTGAGCGACATCGCGAGCACGTCCCGCACGGTGAGGCCGCGGCGGGCTGCCCGCCGGTCCCAGAAGGCGATGGCCGCTTCGACTTCATCCGGGTTGATTTCCACCCACTCGCCTCTCACCCTGACCAGCGGAACCTTGAGGGCCGCGAGCCGGCGGAACTCGTCCTTGCTCATGACCTGATCGCCCAGCGCTACCTGCCAGTCATAGTCCACCAGGCTATCCATGGAGAAACGCGATACGGCAACGTTTTGGCCCGGGCGATCAGGATCATCGGCGCGGTCCCCTGCTCCGGCTCCGGCGGCCGACCGTACCTTGAGGCGCACTCCGAACCTGGCAGGGCCTGTGTGCGCGCGGTCCCACCAGGGCGGGGCGAGTACTCCGAGGCCGAGTTCCTCCAGACGCGGGCATATCTCGCGCAGGAAGGAGTAGGCCTCGGCCGTGTTGAGCTCGCAAGACTCAGGCCGCGCTACATCGAGGCTTTTCTCTATGGCAGGGAAGTAGCGGGCTGCCTGTCCGAGATCAGCCAGCAGGCGTTCCTGCGGATTCTCAAATCTCCTGCCAAGAAAGCGCAGCAGACCAGTGCTCTCTTCCCACACTCTAGCCGCTGGCACCAGCACGCTGGGGTCATCGGCGGCCTGTAGGTAGTAGTGGAGCGTCCAGATATCGGCATCTGGATCGGAATCTGCATCTGTATGATGGACCTGGTCTGCTGGGTCTGCCGAGCCTGCCCGGTCTATCGGATCAGCCGCGTCTATCGGATCAGCCGGGTCTGTCGGGTCAGCCGGGTCCGGCGGCGGTTCCAGGCGAAAACAGGTACGAAAACCGCCCGTGACGGGGACTTGTGTCGCGCCTGGGGCCGAAGGCGCGCTGGAAGACGGGGCTACGCTTCCCGCGTCTATCCAATCCCTTATTCCGCGGCGGACTAAGTCCACGCGGGCGTGGTCGGCGCGTATCTCCGGTCTTTCCTTGTTTAGACTGCAGATCCAGGCGCAGGCCGGTCGCTTATTGCTGAGCATAGCCATTGCCAGCAGTCGGCGTTCGGCATCGTCAAACTTCTGCCTGGCAATGGAGTCGGCCCACCGGATGTTGCGCCCCATAGCCAGCATGCCCCGGATCGTTTCGTCCATTGAAGTGTCGATGAAACTGCGCAGTACGATATCGCCGGGCACGATCTGGCCGCGTCCTGGATTTCCGGGCGACCATACAACCCTGCACAATACGGGCATGGCTTCGGCCAGAGCGCAAAAGCGCGATACATCCTGGGCCGATTCCCACACAGGGCGCCACACTGCCTGCATGCGCGACCCATCTGGGGCGGCCGATATATCCGGCGCGAATTGCTGCTTTGCCAAAAGCTCCAGCACTAGCTTGGAGGCCTGCGTCCAGTAGAGGAAGTCGCCGCCGGGCAGGCACTGGGGCATGCGATCATCCCCCGGCTCAGCGGCAAGGCCGCCCAAGGGTAGCACTGAAAGAAGACGAACGGCATCGATAGCCGGGATGCTCACTCCGGTGGTCTGGACGAAGCACGCGCCGGAAGGGCCTGCTGCGCGATCATCGGCCGTCCAGCGCTCGACTCGCGATTCGGGCAGAATGCGGCGCGCCTGTCGGAGCAGGTCGGGCGAGGGAATCGGATATCCGTCTTCCGCCGGAAGTAGCATGAGAGCATGGCACTGCCTAGGCTTGGCCACCGTGCGCGCGCTTGCTCGTACTGCATCCGGCCCGGAGGCAGGCCCGGTCTTTCGGCGTCCATCGCCCAGTCGGCACCCGGCAATGCCTGCGAGAAGCGCAAATGACTGCGCGAGCTCTCTTGCTGAAGATTGAAACGGATGACCCGGGAACACGCCCTTCCGACCGCGCAATTTCAGGCCTAGCCGCTCGGGCGCTTCTCCCCATATGAAAAGGCGCCCTCCGGGCGCCGGCACGCCTTGATTCTGTGCGAAATCAAGCCAAGCTGCGTGAAGGATCAATCTATCTCACCGTCCACAGCTAGAGCTTAGCATAGTATTCGCTGTCGTAGCAAGGGGGCCTCCGATCGGTCGTTCGGGGCCGGGGTCCGTTCCGGGTCAGGGGGTCCGTTCGGGGGGGTACCGTTCAGGAAGCAGGAATCCATTGAAGCCCCTTGCCTGAAGGCAGACGATGCGGGAGAAACTGCATGTCGGATTTCACAACAGGTTTTCGCCTATTTGCCGGATTTCACGACAATGGTTGATGCATAATCGGGTGTATAGAGCCACGGAACCAACGGGGTCGAGCCAATTTGGGAACCCATACCATTAAGCCAACGCAACCAGGAATCATTTGGCACGTATACCCAGCTTCCCAACCTCGGAATCCCATCAACTTCCGCTGCAGGTTCTAGATTCTCCCGCCGTTCGGATTTATGCAACTATACGCCCGATCATGCATCACCCATCGCCTCGATTCGCGACACATAGAGAAAAAAGCACCGCAAAAACCGACATATCCTAAAGGCCAGCTAAACCCGCCT
Source organism: uncultured Clostridia bacterium (assembly GCA_964471415.1). Lineage (GTDB taxonomy): Bacteria > Bacillota > DTU025 > DTU025 > DTU025 > UBA5389. The sequence continues at coordinate 8,919 of CAYYHF010000050.1, forward strand.
TCTGCGGCAATGCGCCAGCTTACAGCCGTATACATCCGCAATGGGCCATCGCGGACGGAGTCAATGCGGGCGAGCCATCGCACCTTACACTTATCCCTTTCCCCTCCGCGCGCCCGCCGCATCCGAAATCGGGCCCGAAAACGAGCATTTCGTCGCCCGCCTGGGTCGCAGGGCCCAGGGTCGGCGGCAAGGCTGGGTCGTAGGATACAGGTTCGCGGCCGCCGTTGCCGCCCGCGGTTCGCAGCAAGTTAATCCCATACATCAGCCGCAGCTGGCGAAGGCGGGTCGCGGCGGCGCGATGGGGGGGGAACAGGGGAGCAAAGGAAGGCTATGCCGCGGCATAGCCAACCTTCTCTGCCTCCATTTGCGCGACTGCCGGCTGGGGTTGTCGCCGAGGGATGCACGTTGGCGCGATTTGACGTTGGCCTGGCTCTTGCGCCGGGCGATATGTGCCCGGAGTGGGCGAGACTCTGACGGATCCCTGGTCCAAGGAGAGTCGGAGAAGGCAGGGCAGGCAATACGCAGTGACTGCTCTGCAGCCTTATCTGGCGATCTGATTGCCGACCTCCGCCGTGGGGGAACCTAGTCGCAGTGGCAGGGCACGCGCAGGACGCTTGGGCCGCGATCTCGGCTGCCCATCGCAGTCGCAGGCGGGCGCAGGGCAGGCTATCTCATCCGGCATCAGGCATAGCAAGCCGCACGGATCGGGGGCGAGGCCTTGAGCGAGACGCTCGTGGTCATGGTTCGGGCTATGATCGGTTTTTTCACTCTATTGATCTACGCTCGGCTGCTAGGCAAGCAACAGCTCAGCCAGCTGACGTATTTCGACTACATCCTGGGCATTACCATAGGATCTATGGCTGCGGCGCTCACAACCGACTTGTCGTCGACGGCGTGGCCTCACTGGGTCGGGCTGACTGCGTGGACGGCAGCGGGACTCGCGATGCAGTGGGTCACGCTGAAATGGAGGTTCGCGTCAAAATACATCGATGGCGAGCCCACAGTGGTGATCATGAACGGGAAGATCATGGAGGGCGCCATGAGGAAGCTGCGTTACCGTGCATCGGATCTCATGGAACAGCTGCGCGTGAAGGACGTGTTCGACATTGGAGAGGTGGAGTTTGCATTACTCGAGACCAACGGGACACTGTCGGTGCTCAAGAAGACCCAGTTCCAGCCGGTAACTCGGGGCGACATGAGTATCTCCACCCATTACCAGGGCATCGGCACTGAGCTAATATACAGTGGCGTGATATTCGACCAGAACCTAGAACAGGTGCACCTTGACCGCCCGTGGCTGGAGGCGGAACTTAGGAAACAAGGGATAGTCGATTCCTCAGACGTATTCCTGGCTGTCCTGGACACTTCCGGCAACTTGTACGTAGACACCTACCGAGACCGGGTGGAGAGCCCGGTGGACACAGGCGACTTTCCAGGACCGTACTGACACTGGAGGCCGGCGCCGTGCTGAAGCGCGTTCTTCTTGTCGCATTGCCAGTGGGTCTGATTGCTCTGTTTGTCGCCGTGATGCTGTCGGCCGCGGTGCTCAAGCTTCCTATGGGCGCCCAAGATGACGTGCCGGATTGGCTTTCGCGGGTGGAAAAGCACGTCATGGCCGAGCAGTGGGACGATGCGCTCGAAGGCGCGAGGAACCTGGCGGATGCGTTCATCAGGGTGACCGTACGAGTACAGTTCTCCGCCCAGCTCAACGACATACTTCGCCTGAGAACAGCCATTGCCCGCGCCGAGGGGTTCATCAGGGCTCAGAACCGCGCCGGAGCGATTGCGGAGCTCGCCGAGGCTCAAACCCTATGGGACAGGATCGGCAGCCGTCACTGAGCCGCGATTAGAACGGCCAGAATCGCTCCGCCAGACTCAGGATGATCTCGAATGCGATGAGCAGTATGACCGCCAGCTCCAGGCGAGTGCCTCGCTTGGCGTGGTAGAGGTCGGCGAAGACTTGTGTCATGTCCAGCAGTGTCTGGGTCTTGTGGGATATCTTCCCGTAACGGTCCGGGAGTTCGAAAAGACGCTCCAGGTCCGAATACAGCTCCTGCGCCTCCTGGACCCGCCATACTACGTCCGGCTTTTCCAGGACCATGATGTAGGAGATGCTGCTGTATCTGTAGCTTAGGATCCGCCCTGACAGACGGGCCAGCTGCTCATCGCTGATGGACAGCTTCCCCTTCTTGAGCTGCGTGATGAACTGCTCCGCATCGTCGAACAACTTGCTGATCTCGTCTTCTACTCGTTCCATGGCGGTCGACTTGGCAAGCGCGACTGCCACAAGCTCGCGATAGTAATCTTTCGCCACTGGCACGATGAGTTCATTGTAGGTCACCGAGAGCTCGTTGCCGGATACCGTGAGCCGGTAATCGTCGGCGTACTCCACTGATCTGAAATCGGACAGATTGCGGTCGAATTTCTTGAGGTAGTTGATGACATCGTTGATGTCGGCATCGGTGCAGTTGACGAAGACCAACGTGCCGAAGGAGAAGGCGAACACCCCTTTGCCCTCTGGCTGCGGCAGAATACTCTCCAAGTGTTTTTCGGAAAGCGTTAGGGTGTCCTCCCAGGAAAACGGACGCTCGATGCCGAATTGTGAGGCAACGGCGGTGACGTTCAGTTCCCTCGACACCGCTACAGCTCTGAACAGAGTCGGATTCACGCCGACCACCTCTCTGTAGTTTTCCATATCATATCATGCCATCGGCAGAGATGGCAGTTCGGGGGTACGGATCATGGCATTGAGTTCGAAGTCCATGCGCTCCACGGTTATTGTGCTCATTGCAGCCGCGACTGCGCTGATCATGAGCGGGTTGTGCCTTGGTCAGGCAGCGCCGCCGGCCGAGTCTGCCGGATCCCGGCAGAGAATCACGGTGATGACCTACAACATCCACTACGGGATAGGCGTAGACTTCGCCTACAACCTAGATCGAATCGCGGATCTCGCCCGCGAGCAGGGCGCCGACATAATCGGTCTATGCGAGGTCGAGCAGAAGACCCAGAGAGGCTTCTACGATGACCAGGCGAAGATAATCGCCGACAGGCTGGGCTTTCACTATGCATACGGCCCCATATTCGCCCGCAGCTCCGGCTTCTTCTGCAACGCGTTGGTCAGCCGGTTTCCCATAGTGTCGCACCAGACTCATCCGCTGCCCAACCCCAACAATGCCCAACATCGAGCTGCGCTGGAAGCGCAGGTGGACGTGAACGGGACGATTGTGACCGTGTTCGTCACGCACCTGGAGGTAGCCGATTCGGGCTCGCGCATCGCGCAGGCCAGGGCGCTTGCCGGCATGGCATCGCGCGCGCCCGCGCCCCGGATCATAATGGGGGACTTCAACGCCACGCCCACTCACGCGCTGGAGACAGCTCTGATGTTGCGCGAACACAACGATACTTATCCGCTCCACCGCGTCCTGGTCGACAGCGCCTGGTTGGCAGCGCAGGGGCGGTTTGAGCGAGACTATCTTAGGGGCGGATACACTGTAGGCGTGTTCGATCGCAACTCGCGCATCGACTACATCTTCGCTTCTCACGACATCAGCGTGGTGAGCGATGTGGGCGCGGCCCGCGTGCCGCATAGCCTGGCCTCGGATCACCTGCCGTATGTGGTCGATCTGGAGCTGCCTCGCAAGCAGGCTGAGCAGGATGTGCCGGCAGCGGCCGCGCTTGCCCCTTTGCCTGCGCCGGCTTCGCAGGATGGCCGCGCGCCGCTGGTTGCCGTGATGCACAGCCCGGATGTGGCGCTTTGGTATGAGGACATGGGATGGTGCTACGAAGACGACCTCGACATGATCATGGAGACGCTATCGGGCCTGGGGATTCCCGGGCTGGAGTGCGTGCTCGTCCCTGCCGATGATCTTGAAGGCTTGGCTAGCGCGGCATCGCAGAGGCCGACTTTGCTGGTGCTTTCCAACGCCAGGCGCATGTCGGTTCGCCAAATGCAG
>CAYYHF010000051.1:0-12814 GCA_964471415.1 uncultured Clostridia bacterium
TTTCAATCCAGGCGTGAATGGACTGCCGGTGCTCCTCGGATACTACGGGCCCGAGCTCTGTCGCAGGGTCGTACGCAGCGCCGAGCTTACGCTCTTTGGCGAACTGCACGAAATACGACATGAACTCGTCGGCGATTTCCTCCTCAACTACCACGACCGGCAGAGCCATACATCTCATGCCCGCGCAGCCGAATGTGGAGTTGATGATCACACGCGCCGTCATCTCGATATTGGCGTCTCTCAGCACCAGACCGTGGTTCTTCGCCTCGCCCAAGCACTGAACACGCTTGTGATTGGCTGCAGCAGTAGCGTATATGTGCCGTCCCACCGCAGACGAACCCACATAGGATACTCCCTTCACAGCCGGATGCCTGAGAAGCAGTTCAGCCTGGGTGCGACTGGTGGTCACAAGATTGACCACACCCGCGGGGAGCCCCGCCTCATAGAGCAACTCCAGCATGCGAATGGCGGTCAGAGGCGTCTGACTGGCGGCCTTGAGCACGAAGGTATTTCCCGTGGTGATACACAGAGGTATCATCCACCCAAATGGAATCATGGCAGGGAAGTTAAACGGGACGATTCCCGCGAATACGCCCAAGGGTTCCCTGTATGATATCGTATCGAAACCCCGCGAGACGTTCATCAGAGATCTGCCCTGCATAGTGATGGGAACCGCGCAGGCAAGCTCCACAACCTCAATCGCCTTGAGCACATCTCCGCGAGCCTCGTCCAGAGTCTTGCCCAATTCCTTGGACACGCTCAAGGTGAGCTCGTCTAGATGCTCTTCCAGCTTGGCCTTGAATTTGAACATGAGCTGGGCTCTCTGCGTGACCGGGGTATCCGCCCATCCCGGGAAAGCCGCCGCGGCGGCCTCCACCGCAAGGTTCACCTCGTCGACCGTGCAACAAGGAGCTTCCGCTATAGTCTCCCCCGTGCTGGAGTTCGTAACGGGCATGTACTTCGTAGTCGCAGAGTCTTTCCACTCGCCGTTGACACAATACTTCAACCGTCGCAATGATGACATGTCATGCACCTCCGCCCTAGTCAAGACCGCAAAGACGCGAAAGCCTTGTCGAAGATCTCGATGGCTTCATCCACATCCGATTCAGTTATTATCATGGGCGGAGTCAACCTGATCACGTTGTTGTACAGACCGCCCTTTCCGATGAGCAGGCCCTGTGCCTTGGTCTTCTCGAACAACTCCAGTACAACATCGGGCGCGGGCGCCTTGTCATCGCCCACGATCTCCATCGCCTGCATAAGGCCCATCCCGCGTACATCTCCGATACATGGATACTTTTCCTGAAGCCCGAGGAGACCCTCGCGGAGTCTGGCGCCCACCTTCTCAACGTGGGCAGGTATGTCATCCCTAATTATGAGGCCCAAGGTCGCCTGGGCAGCCACCATGCTCACGGGATTCCCGCCGAACGTGGAGATACTAGGCCCCTGCCAGGAATCGGCTACCTCCGCAGTGGCGATCACCGCTCCGATAGGGGCACCGTTGGCAAGGCCTTTCGCAAACGTCATGATGTCGGGTTCAACTCCCCAATGCTCGATTCCGAACATCTTGCCGCCGGTTCTGCCCCAGCCCGTTTGAACTTCGTCGGCTATGAACAGACCGCCGAACTTCTTGATGATAGAGACCGCTTCCTTGAAGTACTCCTTCGGAGGCGTGATGAACCCTCCCACTCCCTGGATAGGTTCGGCTATGAACGCGGCGATCTTGCCCGAAGTCGATGTGCAGATGAGTTCCTCGATGTCCTTGGCGCATTCAAGGTCGCAGTTGGGATAGGTTCTGCCGAAAGCACATCGGTAGCAATATGGACTGTGCGCGTGCTTCACGTTTGACCAAAGGCCCCTGCCCTGCCGCCACGGGGCGTGCGCAGTTAGGGACATAGCAAGGGCCGAGCGACCGCTATAGGCGTGGCGAAGCGCCAAGATCTCATCATTTCCCGTATGTATCGTCGAGAGGAGAACTGCCGTCTCGTCTGCCTCGGTGCCGCTATTGAGGAAGAAGCACTTCTTGAGATTGCCAGGCGCGATGCCGGCGATTTGCTCCGCCAGCTCAACCATAGGCTTTATGATGTAGACTGTTGATGTGTGCTGAAGCGTTTTCACCTGTTCCGCTACCCGCTCACTGATCTCGGGATTGCAGTGTCCCATGCTCACAGTGAGAATCCCGCCGAAGAAATCAAGGTACTGCCTACCGGCATCATCATAGAGGTACTTACCTTCTCCCCTGGCCATCACTATCGGTTCTTCATAGTACGTTGATATCGCGGGGAAGATGTATTGTTTCATCTTGTCAACCGAATCGTGCATAGAGCATGCCTCCCAAATCTGACTTGACGCCGCGGCGGTCGCAGTCTGGCCTACGCCTGATGAATCGCCGCGCCATTACTGTCTGAACGCGACGAGACACTGAAGGAACCTGCTATCACCTCCTCTTTCGGCACTCCGCTGGCTGGCAAGTGTAGCGCCCAACATGAAAACTAGAAACCTAGTTTCATTTTGGCCTATGCCGGAACCATTTTATCTAAACCATTGGCGGACCATGACCAAACCTCGTCAAATATGAGGCCTACGTGCACTCTGCCTTGTCGTCGATGCGCCAGTGCGGTTTCCATATATGATCCTCGGTTTCCATTGTTAATGTAGATTCGGCGGAAATGCGGCTAATCCTCCTATGTATTGCGGATTATTGTCATGCCAACGAGTGGATGGTGACACGCGAGGCCTCCGCGTGCGGATTTCATGATCCGTACCCGGATGCCTCCGAGATCTGGTTGGCTGCTGCGATCAGAGTCTGCGCCAGTTGGGGTAATGTTTCGCGATTGACCCGGATGGTTGGGCCGGCAATACTTATGGCCGACATGACCACACCCTCGCGGTTGCGCACAGGCGCCCCCACGCACATGATGCCGGGCTCGTTCTCCTCATTGTCCACAGCGTAACCTCTTGTTCGAACGAGGGCAAGTTCAGTCAGAAGATCATCGATGTTGCAGATTGTGTTGGGCGTGAATCGAGGCATAGGTTTGCCGTCCATCAGGTTGCGCACTTGTCCATCGTCGAGCCCCGCGAGCAATGCTTTCCCTGTGCCCGTGCAGTAAGCAGGACGTCGGATCCCCACTGCCGTGACCATCCTCAGCGAGGCGCTGCTCTCGACTTTGTCGAGGTAGAGAACATCCGATCCCTGCAGTACCGCAAGATGCGCAGTCTCATTTACCTGATTAACCAGCGATCGCAACACATCGTGAGCGCTGATCCGGTCCCGCATCTGGGTACCTGCGGCTAAGCCGAGCTCAAAGAGGGCTTTGCCCAGTCTATACTTGCCCGTTTCGGGGTCCCGATCAACGTAACCCCCACAACAGAGCGTATCGAGCAGCTTAAAGACCATTCCTTTGGCAATCATAGTGCTTCGGCTCACGTCTATTAGCCGCATGTCGCCGCCGTCTTTGAGTGCCTCAAGAATGCTGAACGCTCGCTCCACCGAGCGCACCCTGTACCTCTCGTCGCCATTAGCCATCAGCCAATTCACTCCTGCCTTAGGATCTTTCGTCCATTTGGTGACACCCGAACGTATTGCACACACAAGCGAGAGTCCGCAAACCATATTGCCATCCACGCGAGTGAGTTTCTACACGTGAACCGTGTAGCCACTCACAGACTTGGAATTCCACACTGATGCGACAAGTCCTCCTTGTACCCACAAAGCCCCTCTGAACGGTAAAGCGCCCTGCGGGCGCTGGCCGTAGACCGGCAGAACATCAGCCCCAGGGCGCAATCGGACAGTGTCGAGGCCATAGGGAGCGCAGCGGCCCAGAACTGCAAGGACTTCGCTGTCTCATCGCTCAGCCATTGACTTCTCATGCTGCATGATTTGACCCTGATTCCAATCTATCATACATATCAGGTTCTAATTAGCAGGAATTCGTCAGTTTGTACCGAATGACCATTCTGGGATAGCATGGGAGATATCTATCTCTCAAAGCTTCCCTAAAGCGATTCGGAGGTGAACTAAGTGAATTCTCTCTTGGTGATGGTTGTGACGTTCGCCCTGTACATCCTGGCGTACAACCTCTACGGTAAGAAGCTTGGCTCCAAGGTATTCGAACTGGCAACGAAGAACATCACGCCTGCTGAGAAACACAACGACGGTGTGGACTATGTTCCTACCAACAAGTTCATCCTCGCCGGTCACCACTTTACTTCTATCGCCGGCACCGGTCCCATCGTTGGCCCGGTTCTCGGGGTGATATGGGGATGGGTGCCCGCCCTGCTCTGGGTTGTCTTTGGATCCATCTTCGCAGGCGCGGTACACGACTTCGGAGCCTTGGTCCTCTCGATGCGCCACGATGGCAGGTCTATCGGCGACATCACCGGAACTGTCGTGAATCCCCGCACAAGGTCGCTCTTCTTTCTGATCATCTTCTTCTGTCTGTGGATCGTAATAGCTATATTCGCAATACTCATGGCAAACCTGTTCGTGCAGTATCCGCAATGTGTCTTCCCGATCTGGATCGAGATCGTGATAGCCATGACTTTGTCGTGGTACCTCTACGAGAAGAAAGGGAGCCTCCTCGTAGGGTCAATCGCCGCCATAGTCGCGATGTATATCACGATCTGGATCGGCCTGTACATCCCAGTAGCCCTCAGCAAGGCCGCATGGCTCATCATAATCATGATCTACGTGTTCTTCGCCTCGACCATGCCCGTCCAGCGTCTGTTGCAACCGCGCGACTACATTAACGCTCTGGAGCTGGGAGTGGCCATGATTCTCCTGATACTGGGCATAATCATCCGGCCCCTGCCCATAGTCGCGCCCGCGGTAATATCGGCGCCGGCCGGAGCGCCGCCTATGTTCCCGTTCCTGTTCATAACCATAGCCTGCGGCGCCATATCCGGTTTCCACTGTCTGGTGTCGAGCGGTACCAGCTCGAAACAGATCGACAAGGAACCCAACGCTCTGGCGGTTGGGTACGGGGGCATGCTACTTGAAGCCGCCCTCGCCACGCTGGTTATCATAGCGGTCACTACCGGCGTATCCAAGGAGACATGGCTCACAACCTATGCTAACTACGCCAAGATCCCCACGCTGCCCACATTCGCAGAGGGAGGCGCAAGGATCGTTGAGACGCTCGGCATACCCAAAGCAATGGCCCTGAACATCCTGGCCGTGTTCATGGTGAGTTTCGCAAGCACCACAATCGACACAGCCACTCGTCTGCAGCGCTACGTGATATCCGAGTTCGGCGACAGCACCGGCCAGAAGTGGCTCGACAACAAGTACATCGCCGCGGGGATCGCAATCGTGAGCGCCTACTTGCTGGCCTTCCGCGGCAGCGCCAACGTGCTATGGCCGCTGTTCGGCGCCACCAACCAGCTCCTCGCAGGGCTAGCGTTGCTCACCGTCACTGTGTATCTGGCCGAGAACAACAAGCCTACCCAGTACACCATGGTCCCGATGATATTCATGATCTTCATAACCACCTGGGGCATGGCTGCCAACCTGCGTAGCTACATAGCAGCGGGCAACATGCTCCTCGGCGTGATAGACGCGATCATCATCGTCCTGGAGATCTGGATGATCGTGGAGGCCGTTACCGTGCTCGGGAAGGTGAAACAAGGGCGGCTAGGGCAGCCCAACATGAAAGCCTGATGATGGCTTGCCATGAAAGCTTGACATGAAGAACATAGTCTAACGTAAGCGGCGACCGATAAATGCGGGCAGATCCGTCCGCTCCCTTCGGTCGCTGCTTTGCTCGCCGCTTACTGCCTTTGCCTGCTCCGGTTGAGCCGCACGCGCACCGCGCCCGCTGCAAATGTAAGCTCCTCGCTTCGGAGCGCAGCTGCCACAGCGAAGTAGGCCGTTGCGCCTACGCCCACGGACGCCGCAAGTCGCAGCGCCTGCCCCATGATCCCCATCTGCGGAAGGCGCGCAGCAAACCACGGATCGAAAGCCGATACAGCCACCCACATCACCGCGGTCGCCACCGCTGATTTGCCCACCGATGCAGCCAGGCTGTAGTCGCCGCCGCGGGCAGATCGGGTCGCGGCCGCGCGCCGGGTATGCTCACGGGCGTTGCAGGCATGCACGCGGTCCGATGCGCTCCGGCGCTGCGACATCGCCGCCCTACGTCTCAGTATGAGCTGCAGGATCATGAAGGAAGCGATGGGTTGGCAGGACGCCGCCAGCGAAAGCCCGGCATGCTGCATGTTGCCTACAAGCGCCATGCTGAGCAGGACGTTGACGCCCACAGCCCCAACGTTGACGAAGACCGGAGTAATCGTATCGTGAGTGGCGTAGAAAGCTTTGGACGTGAGGTCGGTCAGGCCCATGAAGGGTATCCCAATGGATGCGTACACAAGTGCAACAGCAGTAGCCGAAGTGGCGTCCGCAGTGAAAGCGCCCCTCTCAAATGCCAACCGCACCACAGGCTGGGCCAGGATCATCAGCCCTGCTGCCATCGGAAGCAGTATGAAAAAGACGATTCCCACCGAACGTCTGAAGGTTCTTGAGAATTCGGACTTGTCCTCAGAGTACAGACGGGCAAGCGCTGGATAGAGAACAGTGATCAGAGCAGTCCCAAACACGCCTACCGGCAACCCCACCAGCCGCTGGGAGTAGTTGAGGTAAGTGATCGACCCCTCCGGCAGGCGCGATGCCAGAGCCCGAATGACCAGGGTCCCCGCCTGCGATGCCGCGGTGCCCAAGATGATGGGTCCAATAAGCCGCCCTACCTGGCGCAGCCCGCTGTCTTTCCAGTTCAGCGCAAAACGGTGCCTGTAGCCGCAAGCGCGAAGGGCCGGCCATTGCACGGCCAGCATACTCAGGGAACCTAATACGGTGCCCACTGCCACCGCCCGGATGCCATAGCGCGGGCCGAATACTGTGATGGCGGTGATGATGATGACATTCTGAACAATGCCGGTAGACGCCGGCGCCGCGAATTTGCCTATAGCATGCAGAACGCCGGTTACGCAGTGTGCCAGCACTGTCAGAACCGCAATCGGGAATAAAATCATGCTTAGCTCGACAGTGAGCGCGAATGTCTCTGGGGAGAACCCGGGCGCGACAAGACTCACCAACGGACGCGCGAACGCCATCCCAAGAATCATGATCAGGCCCGAAACGATGAAGCACGCGTTGATGATCGAACTTACCGAAGCGAAGGCCGCCTCCCGGCCGCAACGGCGTTCCACATCCGCAAACACCGGCACCAGCGTAGTGGTGACAGCAGGCCCCACTCCCATCAGCATCAGCGTTGGGATGATCATGGCCTGCAGATACGCATCGGTAGCGTAACTCGCCCCGAACTGCGCAGCAAAGGACGTCTCGCGCAGAAATCCTAGTATCTTGCTGAGCACGGTGCCAAGCGCTACTATGCCTGCGAACTTGGCAAGACTGCCGTTGGACTTATCTGCCACAGCCTACACTTCTCCATTCCTGCCAGGTCGGATCGAGCGCCGACACCCAGCAGACACCAGTCTACCACAGACACGCAGCAACTTCGAATCGTTGTCGCGCAATCACGCAGTTGTCGCGACCTGACTAGAAACTCTGCGCCAGCTCGTCCACGATGCGCCCCACATAATCTGTCGCGTGCCGTACAGTCGCCTCGTCTTCCAGGTCCACGCCGGCCATCTTCGCGAGGTCAAGCGGCTTGTTCGTGCTGCCTGCCTGAAGAACCCGGACCCACTGCCGAGCTACGTCTTGGCCGCTCTTGGCCAGGTTCTCGGCGACCAATGTGGCAGTGACCAAACCGGCGGAGTAGGTATAGGAGTATAGCCCCCTGTAGTAGTGGGACTGGCGCATCCATGTCAGGCGAGCGCCCTCGTCGATCTGGACGACTCCGTCCCAGTATTCCTCGAGAATCTGCCCCTTTAGCTGCGATAAAAACGCCGCCGTGACCGGGGTGCCCTCCTCGGCGAGCGCGTACACCCTTCTCGTAAGTTCAGCCTCAAGCATGTGCCGTACGAAGTTGTGATAGTAAGTAGCCAGCAACTGCGTGAGCACCCAGCGCCGCATCCGCTTGTCGCACTCCCCGCCCAGGATTCGCTGCGCCAGAAGCAGTTCATTGAACGTGGAGGGCGCCTCCACGAAGACCAGCGATATGTCGGTATTGACCAGTCGCTGCTTGCGCGAGGAGAGGGTCATGTGCACAGCGTGGCCCAGCTCGTGCGCGATGGTGAACACCGACCTCATGTTTGCGCCCCAGGTAGCTAGGATGTAGGGATGCGCATCGTAAATAGGCGCGCAGAACGCCCCCGTGGACTTGCCGATGTTGTCGGCCCGATCGATCCACCTTCCCTCCAGAGCGGACTGCACGATCCCAGCGTACTCCTCCCCCATGATTTGCACGGAGTCGAGGATGAGTTTGGCTCCTTCCTCGTAAGTGATGTCCGACCGAAAGTCGGGGTCGAGAGGGGCCTCGATGTCGCAGTACATCACCTTATCCAGGCCTAAAACCCGATTGCGCAGCTCCACATAGCGGCGCATGTGGGGCGCGAGGCCGGTCTGAATCGTCTGCAACAGGTTGTGATAGAACTCCTCCGATACCTCCTGCTCATGCAGGAACATGTGAGTGGCTGATTTGAATCCTCTGACACGCGCCATGGCGATGTTCATATTGATCTCCGACCCGAAAGTGCCGCCGAACACGTTCTGGTAGCGCTTCAGCCCCTCAGTGAAGGACGCGTAGGCATTGCGGCGGAGAACGGCATCCGGCGACAGCTCCAGTTTCTCCTCGTAGGTAGCGAACGACACAGGAACCTCCCGGCCCTTGGCGTCACGCGCCGGCTCGAAAAGCATGTCTCCGCTCTTAGCAAGCTGGTAGATGGTTAGCGGCGCTTCGAATACCTCGTCTAGAGCGGCCAAAGCGGCTTCCGTCTCGGAAGACAGTACGTATGGCTTGTCGGCCAGCATACGTTCCAAGCGTCGACGAAACGGCGCCAAGGCCGGCTCATCCTGCAGATACTCCTCTACAGTGCCCTCGGCAAGCGCTAAGATCTCCGGCTGTATGAAGGCTATGGCCGCCCCCACCTGCGCCTGGGCGGATGCCATTCGCCCCATCAGTCCCTGATTCTCGGGATCGGATCCGTCTTCAGAGAAACGAAGATATGCATAGGTGGCCACTCTGAGCATCCGCATCATCAGCCGTTCCATGGACTCAAGGCACCCAAGTAGCTCAGCGGATCCTTGGCTAAGCCGCCCACGATAGCCAGCCACGGAGGGGATATCGGCCAACACCGCGTCAAGTTCGTTTTTCCAGTCGTCGGCCGTGGAGAATAGATCGTCCAGTTTCCAGGTCTCATCAACAGGCGCTTCAGCGCGCGATAGTCTCCGCGTCATACCATCGACTCCCTTCGATATGAAGAACGCATTAGCACGGTATTCTCTTCATCACCGGTTACGCTTTTCCTTCACTCCTTCACGCCTTCACGCAAGTAGTCCCCACTGTGGCAGACGAGCTCATAGCGCCCGTCCGGACGCAGAGCGAACACGGCCTGGTAGTCTACGTGCCCGCTCTCCAGCTCCCTCGCCACATCCGAGCCTTCCAAGATGTCGACCGCCCGAACCTCTACAGCCAGCCCGCAGCTGGAGCTGACTTGCCTGGGAACGGGCATGACCTGAATCCGCCGTCCGGGCCCACTCATCAGGCTTTCGCACTTGAATGCGTAATGAACATTGGGGAAAGAGACCAGGAACACCGGTGCCCGGACCGGCCCATCGCTGCCGCCAGGGCCGATCGCACCGCGCCCGCCCACATCGCGCTTGCCCATATGGCGCTCTCCTGCGGCCATACTACGCCTGCCTCCTTGCCCAGATGCGAAAGGATTCGCTATACGATTTGATTATACCACGGTCGACGCTGTTGACAGCGGGCATGACCAGGGCGATACTGAGCGTTGGGAAGCGAGGTATCACTTTGACATGGCTTACGCCGGCAGACGAATCTATCTTGACAACGCGGCCACCTCCTATCCTAAGCCGCCAGAGGTTTGGGCCTCGATGGAGCGCTACATGCGCCGCGTGGGCGCCAGTCCTGGCCGGGGAGGCTACGCAAGCAGCCTCGATGCCGGCCGAATACTCTTTGCAGCGCGAGAGTCAACGGCTCAGCTATTTCACGTGCCCGCAGCGGAGCGCGTCATATTCGCGCCCAATGTGACCTACGCGCTGAACTGCGCCATACACGGTCTGCTAAACCACGGCGATCATGTGGTGACCTCCAGCATGGAGCATAATTCAGTTATGCGTCCCCTACGATTGGCCGAGTCACATGGCGGAGTCCAAGTCACAGTGGTCAGATGCGATGCCCGGGGCAGGCTGGACCCGGAAGATGTGCGCCGCGCTCTGAGGCGCCGCACCAGGATGATAGTGATGACGCACGCATCCAATGTTTCAGGAACGGTTATGCCCATCGCGGAGGTGGCTGCCATAGCACGCGAGGCGCAGGTTCTCATGGTGGTTGATGCGGCGCAGACCGCGGGAGCGGTCCCTATAGACTTATCTGCGCTGGGCGTGGATGTCCTCGCGTTCACCGGTCATAAAGGCCTCTATGGTCCGCAGGGAGTCGGCGGTATGGCGCTTAGCCTGCGCGCGGCAGATGAAATGCTTCCCCTCGCACAGGGCGGCACCGGCAGCCGGTCGGACGAAGAGACCCAGCCCGAACTGCTTCCCGACAAGTTCGAACCCGGTACGCCCAACACACCGGGGATAGCCGGACTCGCAGCCGGAATCGGCTTCGTCCTGGAAAACGGCATCGCGAGAATTGGTATGCACGGGCTCCGACTGGCAGATGAGTTCGCGAAGGCGGCACGCAACATCCCCGGAGTGCGGGTGTTCGGCCCGTGGGAATCGGAATCGAAGCCGGAAGCGGACGCGGTAACGGAAAGCGCCCAAGCCTATGCCCCTAACCGAGTAGCCACTGTATCGGTGGGATTCACATCCACGCCGCCGGATCCGGCGCGGGCGGCCTACTATCTTGACCAAGACTTCGGCATCATGGTCAGGTCAGGCCTGCATTGCGCGCCGGCAGCCCACAAAACCCTGGGAACGTTTCCCGTGGGTACACTCCGCTTCAGCTTCGGATGGTTCAACACCATAGACGATGCGCGCGATGCAGCGCGCGCGCTGGCCCATATAGCATCCGGAAAGCCTAATCCAGGAAGTAGCTGCAATATTGATTGATCTGGTGCGTCCAGTCCCCTCGCACGATCATGTGGTGATTGCCAAGCGGACGACTCAGTAGAAGACGCGCATCTTCCGGTTGGTCGAATTTCACCGACAATTGAGTCCGGCACAGATCCTCGCGATCTCCGCACGCGACCAGCCGGCCGCTGGCTGCATAGATTTCCCGCAAGTCCTTTCCGCCTATTCGGACAACAGTCACCGGTCCCGGCTCCAGCTGGCCTGCGATGCCCACGCCCAAGTTCGACTCGTAGTGCGACCTAAGCGAGTAGGCAATGCACATGCTCGGAGGTATGCTGCAATGAGCAAACACCACCGTATCCGCGCCAAGATCGATGGAGGACGGGTTCGCCAAGAAACTCGGCGCCGATGTCAGATACCGCATGAACAGCATTGTAAGACATGATGGAATATCGGCTTCACAGGTCGCTGGCACTCCCTCATCGTTCAGGCGTGCCAGCGCATAGCACGCGGTATTCGCAAGAGGAGTCAGCAACGCGAAGCAGTGGACAGCCACGGCATCTAGGCCATGCTCCTCAACTACCCTCTTCAGGCCCAAGTATATGCGGGCTGAGCCCAGCATGGCGCCTGCATCAGGTTCGATGATCCGCGGCGCCTGCGCTCGCATCTCCTCTACTATCTCCTGTGCTGCCTGCATATCGGCTTCGCGCGAATAGCGCACCAACTGCCCCAGGGGCAGATGCACAAGCTCAGGACCCCATACCTTCTTCACCGCGCCCTCAAGAGCCCACGGCGTCATGATTTCGACTTCCCGCGACCCCAGCGACCCGATTGTCGCCCGGCGCAGGCCGGCGTAAGTCTCGGCGAGCGAGAAAGCCAACGAAACCCCATCGCGCCAGCCCGGACCGGCCTGGATGATGATGCCCGTATGCCCGGCGGATCTGGCGAGGGCAAGCATTTCGATGGCCGCCGCCAAGGCATTATCGGCAGGGTGAGCCAGTATCGCAAGCGGTCCGTTCCATCGAGAGATGACCGACATGCCCAGGCTCTCAGTGCCGCCGCTGAGCACCAAAAGAAGCAGTGCATCGGACGCCGCGAGTTCCACGGCCGATACGCCGGGATCGTGCCATCGAAAGTCAATGCCCTTGCTGGCTCCGAGCACTGCCAGCTCAGCCCTGTAGTGCCCTGCCCTGCTGGTAACCTCGTGAATATCACGCCATGAGGATGCAACCTCTACTACACTCACTCGCATAAGCGGATTCGCCCCTCCTCGCCTGCGTCAAGCCCGCGCAATCGTGCGCAGCGCGACCGTCAGGCGTCAGTCGCCTTCCATTACATTCGATAGGACTGCCGCGAAATCCTACAGCATCGGCGCGATATACACAAAGGTGTGCACACATATCCGCTACTGCGCATCGAGCTCATGCGCCAGGATCTCCCTGACCTTCAGTTCGAGCTCGTCAAGATCCAGGCCGGCTTCATCCCTTATGCTCTTGCGCAGCATGGGGCCGACCTGCTGGATATCATCGAGGAGGTCCTGAATAAGCTCAAGCGCTGCAGTTGCCTCCAGTACCTCCCTCGGAGTCTTGACCATGCTCGCCAGAATCGAATTCTCTGTCCTCGAGGCCACAAGAGGATTGGGCAATTGCTCCACATAGACCC
>CAYYHF010000052.1:0-12689 GCA_964471415.1 uncultured Clostridia bacterium
CCTCGGCGCCTCCTATGACGACCACTACGTTTTCAGCCCCGTACTTCTCGGCCAGTTCCTTCACTCTGGCCTGGTTCTCGAGGTCCATGGCGCCGGCGGCCGTTCAAACAAAGCATTCGCTAACAGAGAAGATGATCTCTCCGCCGGCCGACTTGACGCATTCTTCAATGGCGCCGCCTGGGATCCCATCGCGGTCGCCCAGAGCGATGACCTTCTTGCCCTTGAGAATCATTGCGGTATCTCCTTTCCCATTTGCTGTAATGCTTGTAGCGCTGTTCCTGTCCCCGTGTGCTAGATCTCCCGTGCCGAAAGATACGAGAACCCCAGCTCGTTGGTGCAGCCCGTGATCACCTGGATCTCGGCAGTGATCGAACCGTCCGCCCCAAGCGATCCGTCCCAGCCGCCCGCTATTACATCGGCCGCCTCGGGATGCCCGATTACCTTTTTCATGGGCGGCAAGGTGATGACCTCATTGGCATTCCCGGCCGTGACCACCGCATCGGCAAGCGGGTTCGCATCGGCCAGCGACTGCGATGCGCCGTCTTGACCTGCGTATTCGTCGGTAACCAGCACCGTGCGAATGCCCTTCTTCTCCAGCTTGGTGCAGTTCATTATGAGGTCGGCATCGGGGTTTCCGAAGCCTTCCTCCGACACTATCGCGCCATCCGCGCCCATCATCTCCACGAGCTTCGCGGTGTAGTTGGACGATCTCTCCTTATCGGCCAGCGTCACGTTCTCGTTGGTGATCACCACGCCGATGAAGTTGAAGTCGCGCCCATGCCGCGCCAGAAGATCGTGGATCACCGGGGAGTTCTGATGGTGGTAGGTGGTATTCTTGTCGCACGCCGACACGCAGTTGCCGGAGACGATAGCCCCGTCCATTACCTCCGTAGGGTATATAAGAGTGGGCAGGATCCTCTTAGCGTCTACCCCGTATACGTAAGTGTCATGCATTAGCCCCTGGCTCTGCAGCATGTATACGTATACCACCTTAGGCAGATCAGGATACGCCGCCGCTTGCTCCAACAAGGGTAGGCATTCGTAGACGTCTACCTCGTCAGGCTCCACATCGCGCGCGGCCTCGCCCAGGTAAGCCGCGACCTTCAGGCCGGCCATCCTGACGGCCGCCTCATGCTCGTGCTGGGGCAGACCTGCCACGGGTTCGCACACCAGCACCACATTGTTCAGCTTGGAGAACGGGGTATACTCCGCGCCCGGCCCGGTCATGTCGATGATTCCTTCCTGGAATCCGACGATCTTGCCGGCAGTGACCACAGCAGCGCCCGCCAGCACGTGAGTACGCCCCTCGCCAACGGTATCGACCTTGCTGACCATCCCCGGGAAAACTCCTCCCGGACCCGCCGCCTTGACGCGCGGCTCAATGACGTCCTTGACCGGGATTATCCGGATCTCCTCGCCCGGTCGAGCCAGCTCACAACTGACATCGGCGAGCCTCTCGTCTTCGCGGACTATCGCCTCCACCGCCGCCCGGTCCACGTAGAGCACGCCCCCGCTCACCTTGGTCTTGGCCCCGAATTGGACGTTCTTGATGTAGATCTTGCCAAGTTCCAGCCGCATTACGTTCACCTCCCGTGCTCCTTGATCATGGCCTCTATGTTGGCGCAAGTAGCATCGTCTTTTGTCAGTTCCGCCACCTTCTCGCCGCCTTTGTAGATGGCTATGGTGGGAAGACCCAGCACCTTCTGGCCAATGGAGAGGCGCCTGTTCTCCAGCACGTTGAGTTTGCAGAACTTGACCTTGTCGCCATACTTCTCGGCCAGCGCTTCCACCTCGGGCACCAACGCCATACACGGCTCGCACTTGGTGCTCCAAAAGTCCACCAGCACCGGGCCGCTGGCCGCAAGCACTTCAGCTTCAAAGCTCTCCTTATTCACCTCAAGCATCCCAGTTCACCTCCTTCGCCGCGCACGTGGGACAACCTATCTGCCAACGCCCCCGCCGCATCGCAGCCTCGCGGGATCGCAACATCGACCTTACCCGCCGATAACCCTATCGGCCGCCGCGGCAAGCTCTGACTCATTCGTCGGCCAGCATACTTTCTCCACCAACTGCCCTCCGCGAAAGAACGCCGTGGTGGGCGCCTCGGTGACCCCATACCTGCCGGCCACGCGCTGATTCTTGTAGATGTCTATCTTGACCAGGCTCAGCTTACCCACGCGCTGCTCTGCGATACGTTCCACAGCGGGAAGGAAGTCCAGCGAAGCCTGGCTGGTGGGGCTCCAGAAGGCGACCATTACCGGTTCCTTAGGATTCAGGACCATCTCGCGGAAACCCTCTTCTTCATGGATATACTTCTCAGCGGCAACCGCCGCGATGGCCCCATCCGCTGCCGCGGTAATCACCTGCCGCAGATACTTCACGCGCGCATCGCCGGCGCAGTAGACACCGTCCACGGACGTCTCCATCAGCTCGTTGGCTATCACGTAGCCACGTTTGTCCATATCTACATGGCCCCGGAGAAACTCAGTCTTGGGGACTGTGCCCACAAACACGAAGACCCCATTGGCTTCAAGCTGAGTCCGCTGATTGGTCTTGATGTTGCGGACCACGACCGACTCGACGATCCCATCGCCCTGTATCTCCTCGACCACCGAATTCCAGACCCACTTCATCTTGGAGTTCTTAAACGCCCGATCTCGGATAACGGCAGTGGCGTCCAGGACGCCCTCATCGTGTACGACTATCATCGTGGCCGAGTCGACGAACCGGGTCAGGTACATCGCCTCTTCCACGGCCGCATCGCCGTTGCCTATCACTACCACGTCCAATTCCTCAAAGAAGTCGGCATCGCACGTGGCGCAGTAGGAGACCCCTTTGCCGCGCAGTTCGCGCTCGCCCGGAAGACCCAACGTGCGCGGCTCGGCGCCCGGCGCGACGATGATCGCCCGGGCCCTGTATTCCTCGCCCTTTTGGGTTATGATGACCTTGCGGTCGCCGGTGAAATCCACCGAGATCACATCGCCCCTTACGATCTCAGCGCCGAACTCCTTGGCGTGGTCGACAAAGCGGTCCATCAGCTCCGGGCCGGTCATGCCGCGGGCGAACCCGGGATAGTTCTCCATGGACCAGGTGGTGCGAACCTGTCCTCCGGCAGTCCCCTTCTCCAACACTACCGTGCTAAGCTTGGCGCGCGATGCATACAGAGCCGCAGCGAGACCCGCCGGGCCGGCGCCTATGATGAGTACATCGCATTCTCTCACAGCCATTGCTCAATGCTCCCTTCAAGTACAGATCCTACGCGCGCAGGCTCTCGACCGCGCTTTGCATGAGTACATAGTCGATCAGCCGAAAATCCGCGTCAATGCCGGGCGAAACCGCGTAGCGGCGAGGCGGCCCCAACCTATCGACAACAGCAAGGGCGTCCTCGATAATGCGGAGCGAGTCAAAATGGATTGTGGTTTCGGGGTGTTTCGAGACGATTACTGACCGATAGGGGCTCTCGTTGGGTTTCACGCTCCCGGCCAAAGGGTGACTCAGAAGACGATGGCCCAAGTGGACAAGGTCGCGCGCGCGCCTGAGCACAGCGCGGGCGCCGCCCTCCACCCACTCCGTAACCTGTGCCCAACACGCCGCCACCTCGGGGTTGTTGGTTATGATGATGTAGCGTTCCGGCGACACCGAGATCGCCTCCCCACTCATTTGACGTATCCGCTCTTAGTCTGAGCCTTGCGGCCGCAAACACACATGCGAGATGCACGAGATCGGCGCCACAGCCCGGACAACGCGACAAACAAAAGAGACAGACAAGACGATGCAGCCAAACACACCTGCCGCACGCTTCTCTGTCTGGGGAACCTGAGAGATTTACTCCTTCGGTGTCCAATGGAAGCTTTCCAGAGATGCTGTCCAGTTTCGGTCCTTTTGCCTGAGAGTTTGCAGCGCGCGCGCGGTGCTTCGCAGCGCCATTGCTCCTTCGGCGCCCACTCGGTGATCTCCATTCCCGGGGGCCTCTCCCGAAACCTTCGTCCAGCTGACAATATGCCCAGGTTCTATCAATGATTAGTGTATTCTATCACAATGGCTCTGTCAAGCACCAGGCTGTGGGGTGTCGAGTCCTAGGAGATGCCAGAGTTCGGAGAGGGTACAGAACTGGTAGCCCTGCTCGCGCAGGGCGGGGATTATCGCCTTCAACGCGTTCACAGTGGCGCCGCGGTATCCGCCGCCATCGTGCATGAGGATGACGGATCCGTTGGCCGGCGCCGGTTCCGTAATGCACATCCTTATCTCGTCGGACCGGCCTAGGCCGCGGGCCGCCCGCCAGTCCTGGGTATCGATATTCCACAGAACCAGGGTATGTCCGGTTGCCAGAGCCGCATGCACGTAGGCGGCGCTCAGCGCGCCGCCCACAGGTCTCAGCCAACGGGTCGGGCTGCCGGTGAACTTCTCCACCAGTTCCGATGTGCGCTTGACCTCGTCCGATACATCGCACTCCGGGGCGGATTCGGTGAGGGTGTGGGAGTAGGTGTGGTTGCCTATCTCGTGGCCATCGGCATGGACTCGCTTAAGGATCTCGGGGTGCGCGGCAACCTGCGCTCCCACCACAAAGAATACCGCATGTACGCCCTCTTCGCGCAGTACCTCCAAGACCTTGGGGGTGTACACGGGATGGGGGCCATCGTCGAACGAAAGGACAACCAGCTTCTTGGCGACTGCGTACTGAAATCTCGCTACAACCATTGGAGACGGCTCGTGGAATTCTGACGATTCGAACACTTTCCCGGTGATCAAGCCTCTCTTGACGGTGACCTTACCAGGCTTTCCCGGCGACCAGACCTTCACGAACGAGCCGGATCCAACAACCTCGAAGGGCGGCGTTATCTCGGCAACCTCTACGACAATACCCTCGATGATCGGCGCTCCCAAAACCACCTCGATTCGATCACCCGGCCCGACACGGTCAGTCAACCCGCACCGCGCGCCGTTCAAAGTCACCCAGGCGGGGTTGCCGCCCCCTGCCTCTAAAACTACCCCATCAGCATCGATCAAGTCGCCCGCCGGCAAGTCCGCCCCTGCCGCAGTCAGGACCTGCCCGACTTGAAGGCCAAACGGCACGCGAGCCTCCCGCCCATTCACATACACCACCATCTGTACGAATGCGAGGGCCCCGAGCGACACCGCGTTGGCAGTGACAGCGACGAGGAGTACGAATGCCCACCCTCGTAAAATCCCTACCGGCGCCCGAACACAGGCGCGATCCGACACGCGATACACTCGTTCAGATCCCTCACTACCAGGTAGTCGCGGACAAGCCTCTGCGCCCCTAGTCGGCGTCAGGAAGCGATGCCGCCTCCTCAGCAGTTATCACAGCCTGCACGCCCAGAGTGATCACCTGCTCCGCCGGGAGCAGAAAACGCGAAGTCGCACCGGCGCCCGCCGCGGCGCTCTGTATCTCGTAGGCGACGACCCTGCCGGCATCGAGGTCGATCATGAGATCCGCAACCGTTCCCAGCAGGCGTCCGGCGCGGGTGATCGCCTTCACTCCGCGTATCTCGCTGTCGGGACGGCCCACATTCAGGATCTCAGGAAGCGCCGCGAACTCCGCCAAGGACGATGCGTTTTCGACGATCACTGCGTCATCCCCAATTCCCTGGATGAGAGCGTACGGCACCACTTTCGGCGCCTCGAACCTGCTCGTCGCGTTGACTATGAGAGCGGCTACATCGGCCGATGCAGTATCAATGATCAGGCCTGCCGCGCCCCCAACGATCGCGCCTTCGTCGATTGTGATCACTGGCCGCCCCACTAGTTCATACGCCCTAATCATCAGAATATTCCCTCCCTAATGAAGAGTTGAGCCGCGCCAGCCTGGCCTGAATCTGCGCCACAGCCGCAGAGCGCCCAATGCCGCCGCCCTCAGCGTGCGCTTGGGCGTGGGCACGCAGGAGGGCATGCCTCGCATGCAGGCAACGCTGGCAGTCGACTAGGCGCGCTCGCACGGCGCAGTCTTGAACCAACGTTGGATGGATCAGCAACCTCATTACTACCCCCAAGGCCTCATCCACCTCGCGAAGACTCGCTCCTTCCTGCGAAGCCCCGGCCAGCAAATCGCGTTCCTCGGGTCTTAGCGGCAATAACTCGCCAATCCAGTCAGCTGGTTGTCCGCTTGGGGCCTTCGACGCGACAGCCGTGGGATCGGCTAGACAGGCGGTGTTTTGGGCATCGCTCTTGGCGTCTCCACAAAAAGCGCGGCCTACAGGGCCTGCGATGGCGCAAAGGTAAGGTTCGAACTCCATACGCTTCCACGCTAGGGCAAGGCCAGCTGCGAACGCCACCGTCGAAACGATGGTCTGGATGATCGACAGACGGGCCAGCAAGGCCAGGCCCATCACGGCTGCGCTGGTGGCGGCGGCCGCCGCGGCCGAGTAGATCAGGCAGAGTCGAGAGATCGGCATCGCCGAGCCCAGAGCCTGATTGGCAAGAAGGGCAATCGTCAAAGTGACGCACACGCTCGTGGAGATCGTGGATACGGCAAAACGGAACACTCCGCATACCTCCAACGCCGTCTGAAGGGCCGATAAGGTGGGAGCCCAGTCATGACTGAGCAATTCAGAGTCCCCTCGAAGCATAACAAGATTCTCTTGAAGGTGTCAACTAAATATTGTCATACAAACCGGCATTTTGCGACACAGCATTGCAGGCTATCATCGAAGTTCCTGGGTCTGTATGCCCATTATCACGGATCATGGACACTTGTGGGGCTATTGCACGTAAATGACCGAAACGCCGATGATGCACGAAAGGACTACTGAAGAATATGTGTAATTCCACATCTACTATGGACAATGCGAATGTCGGGCGCGTTCGCGTGCAGACAGGGGTAGATGCATGACTCTTCAGGGTGAAACCGAGTTTAGGCAAGGCGCTCTGCATTTCAGACAACTCACATTCACGCAGGCTGTCATGATCATGGTGGGCGCAAACGTGGGGGCCGCCATACTGTCGCTGCCCTACGCCGCCAGAGCATCGGGCTACTTCGGCGCAGTCCTGATTTCGCTGGCGACCACTGCATTCTCAGTCGTCTCTCATCTATACATTGTCGAGATCATGCTGCGCACCAAGAGCCCTGGGCAGTTGGTGGGGTTAATGCGCACTTACATGTTCGCCGGGCGGTTCGGCCGGCTTTACGTGGCGCTGGTGTCAGTACTCACGGTGGGCCTTGCGATCCCATCGCTAACAGCGTATGTAATGGGCGGAGGCCAGATAATCGCATCGCTGCTCCACATGCCGACCTGGCTGGGAGGATTGCTGTTTTTGGCGCCCGGTATGGCTGTGGTATGGGTCGGGCTCAAGGCCATTGGGGCGGCTCAGGGAGTATCCAGCCTCTTGATGGCTGCAGTTCTGCTCGCATTCACCGCAGTCTCAGCCATGCACCCGGAGTTCGATGCGTCAAGGCTGGCGAGGTTTTCGGCCAGGCCCATGCTTGGGGCATTGCCCGTTGGGGTGTTCACGTCCATGTCGCAGTCTATCGTGCCCGAAGTCGTTCGCGGATTGGCCCATGATCCGAAGTCGATCGCGCGGGCCATCAAGTGGGGCCTCGGGATCAACCTTCTCTTCTTGCTCGTATTCCCGTTGGCCATATTCGGTCTGCAGGACGCCGATGCCATTTCCCAAGTGGTAACCATTTCATGGGGTCGCACGCTCGGACCCGCGGTATACCTCACAGTGAATGTCTTCGCCCTCCTAGCGCTGTTGACATCCTTCTGGGCCAGCGCCGGCGCGATCATGGGTAACGTTGTGGAGATCATGCGGGCCGACTCTGAGTGGAATACGCGCACCAGGTCGGTCGCGTTCGGGATTACAGTGGCCCCATCGTTTGCGCTGGTTCTCTGTGGCAAGCTGGACTTCGGCGACATGATCCAAGCAGCGGGCGCGGTGGGCGGAGTGATTCTGGCCGTGCTCCCTATCTTCGTGCTCGCCCGCGCCAGAGCCGCTTCGGGCAGGCAGCCGGAGTACGAATTGGGCATCCTTTACTCCCCACTCGTCAGGATCGCGCTTCTCGTATTCTACGTAGGAGTACTCGCTTACGCGGCCTTCGTTAGGTGAAGGTCTTGACCTGCGCTATTGAGACCACAATGAGAGGAGCGACCCGGCATGATAGTGAGGCCCGCAGACCCCAGAGATGATGAAGTGCTGCTCAGAATAGAGTCTATGGCCGGGCAAGGCGACCGTGTGCGTCTTGTCGATGAGCGCGATAGCTTCTTCAGCCGGGCGCGACAGTTCAGCAACACCATTCTGCTGGTGGGCGAGAACGAAGCCACAGGAGCTCTGCACGGGGTTATTGCAGCGGCTGTACAGCGCCTCATCATCGGAGGACAAGAGCACGTAGGCGCCTACATGTTCGACCTGCGGTCCAACCCCGAAGTCAACGTGGGGCTGTCGAGAGCCATGTTCTTCTTGTGGAAAGGCCTCGAAGAACGCCTGCTCGAGCAGGGCATCGAGTTCATCTTCGGGCTAATAAAGGAAGACAACAACCGCTCGTATAGCATTGCCGCCCGAATGGGCGCCGAGGTCCGCGGCGGCAAGCGCTTCTTCACAATTCCAACCTACCGCCGCCGAAGGGCGCCAAGGGAGGTTATCGCAGAGCGCAGAATCGATGCGCGCCAGGAGTACGTCTCCCTCAAAGCGCACTACGCCGACTATAACCTCCTGCCCATTGTGGACGATTACGAGCACATGCAAGATCTCTATGACCAGTGCCTGGTAGCGCGCCTGTCGTGCGGAGAATCATCGCTCAAACTGTGGGATGTGTCTCACCACTACACTAGGCGCGTCTCGGCCATGCCGCGCGCGTATGAGCTGGCAGGCTCAGTGCTGCGCAAGCTTTCGCGGTTCATCCCACTACCCAAGATACCCGCCCCGGGCGAGGTCATCAGTGTATGGAACGTGCTCGACATCATCACAAGTCGGGGCCGGGAAAATGAGATGCGGGCGCTGCTTGCGCAGGCCAATAACATGGCCATCGACCACGGCGTCGATTACCTCATCGTCGCCGTCGACGCCGAACAGCCTGAGCTGGCCTGGCTCAGGCGCGGCGCTGTGACGTCCCTCAACTACAAGGTGATGGTCAAGGAGTACAATCCAGTGCCATCGCTCGTCGGAAAGAGCTATCTCGACCCTCGGTGGCTCGGGTAGGGCGTCCATACGCACAGCGGCAACCGACTTCCAGTACCGCCGACAGGCATCACCGACAACCGCTACCGACAGCCGTCGATGTGATCCATCAAGACCTTCACGAATTCGTCAGTCTTCTCAACATGCGGCGAATGCCCGCAGTCGGCGAAAGCAACCTCCCGGTAGTGACCGCCCTTCCTCTGATACTCCTCCAGCACCGCTCGAGTCTGCGCCACCATCGGCTGCGGCGGGCAGACATCATCGCCCGGCCAGCCCGGCACCAGTCCGAGCTTGCCCAGATAGGCGATGTCCCACAGGGATGAATCCGACACTATCTGGTCATCGATGCCCCTGACCCAGAGCACAGGCGGTTTCGTCTTCAGATCCACGATACTGCTCACGTTGAAGTACTTGGGCGAGAATGCGTTGAGCACGCCCCTCGAACCCGGAGCGGTCCCCGGCCAGTTGGCTGACGGGACTGCATCGCCCGGGTAATTGTGCTCACCGATGGCCATCTGCAGCAGAGACGTGAGGAAATCCTCCTCCCTCGCTGCCCTGAACGGTGGTTTCCAATAGACGAAATTCAGCACGTTTCGCGGCAACATGGGGCTCTCCCCCGATTCGCGGTTCTGGGCCTTCAACTGCATTACGAACTCAAGGTTCACCCCACCCGCGCCCGCCCCAGCGTAGTCCGGAAAGCAGGGCTTGCCGTCCTCCCCCCGGGTGCCGGAAAAGCCGTAAGGAGAAACCGTGGAAACCAACGTGACGCTGGCCAGCGCGTCCGGGTGGTCCAGAAGATACTGAAGCGAGATCCCACCCCCCATTGACCAGCCCACCAAGTGAAAGCGTTCCAGATCGAGCGACCTGACCAGTGCATGTAGGTCGTCCGACCAGTCGCGCACTCCGCGAGTCGCATCCACAGGCAGCGACTGGGTGAGCCCGTAACCCCTCATGTCGGGGGCAATAGATCGAAACCGCTGCGGCAGAGAGACCATGGTTTCCCCCCAGAACGTGGCAGACGATGCATTGCCGTGTACGAATACGATTGGCTCGCCATCGCGCCCTCCGGCGGAGAGGACATGGAATCGTATCCGTCTCTCACCTTCCAGCTGAATAAAGTCCGAGCGAACGCCCTCCAGATCGCCCACTGCCAAACACCTTCCTTCCGCGTATGTGAGACCGCTAAGGCATCCTGAGAGCCACACCCGCCTGGTTGTAGCCCACGCCCGATCCAACCAGCGTTACCAGATCGCCCGAGTGTATCCTGCCGCGCCTTACCGCATCGTCCAGCGCCATTGGGACGCAGGCAGAGCCGGTATAGCCCCAGTCTTCCATAATCCAGTGAGTCCGCTCCAGCGGCAGACCCAGATCGTCCATGACCAGCTTGATGGAGCCCAAGCGCACTTGCGTAAATATGGCCATATCTATGTCGCCCAGCGCAAACCCGCCTCGCTGGGCCAGAAGCCGCATGATCTTGGGCCACCCTTCGTGATTCACCTCAGGTGGGTACCTGTCGATGAACCTCACCCGCGTCCGGCCGGCCTGCACAGACTCGCACGTTGCAGGTTCGAACACCCCACCAGAGTAGATGCCCCAGTTTCTGTGATAAGAGCCGTCCGCGTTGTATGAGGCGGTTATGAACCCGGGCTTGGCGTCAACAGCCATCACCGCCGCTCCGGCGCCGTCTCCGTAGTAGAACCTGGTTACATCATCATCGTCGGCCAGCTTGCTCATCATATAGGCCCCGATGACCAAGACATAACGCATCCAGGTATTCGTCACCAGCTGCCCGGCGGCTGCGGCGACTCCGGTGGGAAACGATGCGCATGCGCAGCCGATGTCGTAAGTGCCGGCGCTGGATGCGCCCAGTTTGTGCTGAACCACCACTGAAGTGGCCGGGGTGACGTAGTCCGGGCTGTCGGTACCCAGGATAATGAGGTCGATATCGCCGGGCTTCACTCCTGCGGCATCCAGAGCCTCCCGTCCCGCGCGCGTTGCAAGATCCGATGTAGTCCAGTCGCGCGGAGCATACCATCTGCGCTTTATGCCCGTGGCGGCCTCGAACTTCCCTATCACGGATCCTAGGCCCGCGCCCGGCGCGACCTTCTCGAAATGCTGAGTCAGGCACGCGTTTGATACCTCAATCTCTGGAAGGCACTTGCCTGTGCCTATGATAGTCGCGTAACGTCCCACATCCCATTCCCCCGCTTCATCACAGATTGGCGGCATGACCTCGCTTTTGATTCTGCACACATGGTTCCTTATCCTGCAAACGGCAGGATATGCTACGTTTTCCATAGCTGCCAAACCTCGCAGCTGACAGATCGATGCAGAAAACTGTTCTAGTTGAGCAGACTAATTCCGACCGGTGAAACTAGGAGGTGACAGAATGACTCAAGTAAGATGTTCAGTCGATACATGCCAATATTGGGGCGAAGGACAGGTCTGCCGAGCCGACTCCATTTGGGTGCGCGATAACGCAATGCACGGCGCGGGCGCGACCGCGACACGCGGCGCTGCCGGTTCTGCACGGATGGAGATCGCCGACGAGCCCGGAACGGTGATCCGACCCGGACAGACGACCACTACACGCCCAGGCTCCTCCGCTAGCACATCCAATGAGACTTGTTGTGGGACGATGAAGCCCCGCGGAGGGCGCTCCGGCGTACACGCAGGCAAACACGGTTCGCGAAAGGGGACGTAGCTGACGGCAGCGTGGTAGGCGAGAACATAGTCGGCGGCGGACATATCCGGCCATAGCAATGGCGAACGTACGTACCAACGCCTCAGGCTGCATGTGCAATCCAATACGGTAGGAGGGGGCGTCCTGCCCCCCGTCCTGCCGTGGCATGCGGCGCCAGGCGCGGCCCTGTCACTCTTTCACCACGTCATCTCGACACGTGGCTTCAGGAGCAGGAACCGAACGCGTTGCCCAAAAGCGCCGCGGGCGGGCAAGGCAATCCACCCCTGTCCAACTTGTGCAGGGCAAAGCGCTGATGATGCAATCATACCCGTGCCCCCACGACAAAAGCCGCGTGGGGGCTATCTGACGCTCGCGCGAGGATCGAGGGCCATCGGGATTCGATAGGCAATGTATAGGCTGGTGTACATGTCACCGAGATCTCGTCTCATGTCTGGGAAGGTCCATAATCACCCAAACCTCGGGTCACGTTTCCGCTTGCGCGGCCGCGACATGGAATTGACGACCGGGCCCGAAATCGCACGATGCGGGGAATACTGAGCGCGTGAATTCCTCATAGGCAGGTTCCGGGCACGACATGGCGAATTGGTTATTCGTAAGCGCTGCCCCTGAAGCAAACAGCCTGGTATGGGCGTTTCCCGCCGTCATTTGCTCGGCGCGGCGCAGGAGACAGTCGGAGTTTCCGAGATGGGAGCGTTGCCTGATGCGTAATAAGAGGAAGAAGGGCGAGTGGAGGCCCCCGGGGGCGCCCGATGGTCCACCACCCCCGTATGATACACGCGGTCCGTATGGGCGCCCGGATGTCCCTCCCGACATCCCCCCCGACATTCCCGAGAGGGCGGTTGCGGTGGGTGGG
>CAYYHF010000053.1:0-12632 GCA_964471415.1 uncultured Clostridia bacterium
AGTTGGGGGGGGCAGGGGGGGGCGGGGGGCGCGGTGCCGGGGGCGGGGTTGGGGCGCGGCGAGGTGGGGAGGTTGAGGGGGGGGGGGGTGACAGGCAATGCCTGACTTCCATCTCAAAGCGGATTTCGCCCCAACGGGGGATCAACCTAAAGCCATCGACGAGCTTGCTTCGGGCGTAGTGTCGGGTATGCGCGGCCAGGTGCTTCTGGGCGTGACGGGGAGCGGCAAGACGTTCACCATGGCCAACGTGATTGCTCGGCTGGCCCGTCCTGCGCTGGTTATCGCGCACAACAAGACGCTCGCGGCGCAATTGGCTTCGGAGTTTCGCGAATTCTTCCCGGAGAACGCGGTTCATTACTTCGTCAGCTACTACGATTACTACCAGCCTGAGGCCTACATACCTCAGTCTGACACCTACATCGAAAAGGATGCGCAGATAAACGACGAGATCGACAGGATGAGGCACGCGGCCACGGCCGCGCTGGTCGAGCGGCGCGATGTTGTCATCGTGGCCAGCGTGTCGTGCATCTACGGACTGGGCATGCCCGAGGAATACCTCAAGCAAGCGGTCATTGTGAGGCAGGGCGAGGAGTGCGACCGCGACCGACTCCTGCGCAAGCTGGTCGCTGTTCAGTACAACAGGAACGACATAGGTATAACCCGCGGCACGTTCAGGGTTCGCGGCGATGTGGTGGAGATAATCCCCGCCGGCGGGGAGCAGGCCATCAGGATCGAGTTCTTCGGCGACGAAATCGACCGCATAACCGATGTCGACCTCATAACAGGCGAGATCCTTGGCCAACGAGACTCGGCCCTTATCTACCCAGCTACTCACTGGGTCACCAGTCAGGAGAGAATGCGGTCTGCGATAGCAGCTATTGAGGAGGAGCTGGGGGTCAGGCTGAAGGAGCTGAAGGATGCGGGGAGACTCCTTGAAGCGCAGCGGCTGGAGCAGCGCACCCGGTTCGACCTGGAGATGATCCAGGAGGTCGGGTATTGCTCGGGGATCGAGAACTACTCCAGGCACCTAGCCGGCAGGGATGCCGGCAGCGCGCCTGCCACTCTACTTGACTACTTCCCCGATGATTACTTGATGTTCATCGATGAATCGCACGTAACGGTGCCTCAGATACGCGCGATGTACAACGGGGATAGGTCGCGTAAGGAGAGTCTGGTGGAGTACGGTTTCAGGCTGCCCTCGGCCTATGACAACAGACCCTTGCGGTTCGACGAGTTCCTGCGCCGGATCAACCAGGTGATCTTCGTTTCAGCCACTCCGGCTGAATACGAGAGATCCATTAGCGGGCAGGTGGTGGAGCAGATCATTCGCCCTACGGGACTGGTGGACCCGGCGGTCGAGGTCAGGCCGGTACGGGGGCAAGTCGACGACTTGATAGGTCAGATCAATCGAACGGTGGACAAGGGCTACCGAGTGCTGGTAACTACGCTCACCAAGAAGATGGCCGAGGATCTCACCGACTACCTGCGGGAACTAGATGTCAGGGTCAGGTACCTGCACTCTGAGATAAACACCCTGGAGCGAGTCGAGATACTTCGGGGTCTGCGTTTGGGCGAGTTCGATGTGTTGGTCGGAATCAACCTGCTCCGCGAGGGGCTGGATCTTCCCGAGGTCGGGCTGGTAGCCATCCTCGATGCTGACAAAGAAGGATTTCTCAGGTCAGCTACATCGCTTGTACAGACTATAGGCAGAGCCGCTAGGAATGTGGATGGACGGGTCATCATGTACGCTGATGCGATCACCCGGTCCATGCGCGAGGCGCTGGACGAGACGGACCGACGCCGCGCTATACAGCTGAAGCACAATGAGAAGTGGGGCATCGCCCCGGAGTCGATCAAGAAAGCCGTTCGCGACCTATCTGAGATACAGCGGGCGGCCGGCTCGGCTACTGCCGCGGCGGCCGGTGCAGGCAGAGGGGCGCGCGCCGCAGGCGCCGCCGGCGCCGGCGATGCGGCGCGTCTAGCTGCGGGCGTTGCCGATGCGGAAGATATAGAAGCCCTGGACGAACGGCAGCTTGCCAGGCTCATCAAGAACCTTGAGGAACAGATGAAGAAGGCTGCCGGCCTGCTCGAGTTCGAGCAGGCGGCGGAAATCAGGGATCGCATCAGGGATCTCAGGCGGAGGTTTGTCCAGCTTTGAGTAAAGATAGCATAATCATCAGAGGCGCGCGCGAGCACAACCTCAGGAATATAGATGTGGATATTCCCCGCGATAGGTTAGTCGTAGTGACCGGCCTGTCGGGCTCGGGAAAGTCATCGCTTGCCTTCGACACAATATATGCAGAAGGGCAGCGCCGCTACGTGGAGTCGCTGTCGGCCTATGCCCGTCAGTTCCTGGGTCAGATGAACAAGCCGGATGTGGACTACATCGAGGGCCTGTCGCCGGCGATTTCCATAGACCAGAAGGCGGCCGGCAGGAACCCGCGCTCCACCGTTGCTACGGTCACGGAAATCTACGACTACATGCGATTGCTGTACGCCCGAATCGGGATACCCCACTGCCCAAGGTGCGGCCGTGAGATTGCGCAGCAGTCGGTGGACCAGATAGTCGACAAGGTCATGGCCATGCCGGAGGGGACTCGGATTCAGGTGTTAGGTCCCGTTATCCGGGGTAAGAAGGGCGAGCACAAGAAGGTTCTGGACGATCTGAGACGCGAAGGCTTCGTTCGCGTACGGGTCAACGGGCAGGTGCGAGAGCTCACGGATGAGATCGTGCTGGAACGCTACAAGACCCACAGCGTAGAGGCTGTTGTGGATAGGCTTGTGGTGAGGCCCGGCGTGCAGCGCAGGCTGACCGACTCCCTGGAGACGGCCCTGAAGCTCGGCGATGGCGTGGTCTTGGTGGACGCAGTGGGTATAGGCGACATGGTATTTTCGGAGAAGCTGGCTTGCCCCGACTGCGGCCTCAGCTTCGGGGAGCTGCAGCCCAGGCTGTTCTCGTTCAACAGTCCCTATGGGGCATGCCCGTCATGCTCGGGCCTGGGCGTGAGGGTCGAGTTCGACCCGGAGCTCATATTCGATGCAGACTGCTCCATAGACGAAGGGGCAGTCTTGCCGTACAACCGTAACGGAGTCATATCCGACTTCTACATCGGTCGTATACACGAAGTGTCCAGGGTAAAGAGGATCGACACCCGAGTCCACTGGTCGTCTCTGCCTGAGCCGTCTCGCGCGATCCTGACTTACGGGTGCGGCGAAGAACGCTTCCGTTTTCGCTACCGGGATTCACGCGGACGCGAACAGGTGTGGGAGTCGAGGTTCGAGGGTGTCATACCAAACCTGAAGCGGCGCTACCGTGAGACCACGTCCGACTACATCAGGGAGGACCTGGAACGGTTCATGAGTTCGCGCCCGTGCGATGCGTGCCGAGGCGCGCGTCTCAAACCTGAGGCGCTCGCCGTCACAGTGGGCGGCAGGTCCATTGCTGAAGTGGCCGCGATGTCTACAGAGGACGCTCTGGCCTTCTTCGAAGACTTCGGCCATAACCTCACAGAGCGCGAAACACTCATAGCCAGGCAGGTACTGAAGGAGATCCGGGCCAGGCTGGGCTTTCTTAGCAACGTGGGGTTGAACTACCTGACTCTCGACCGACAGGCCGGCACGCTTTCAGGCGGCGAGGCTCAGCGGATAAGGCTGGCCACGCAGATCGGCTCCAGCCTAGTGGGCGTGCTCTACATTCTGGACGAGCCGTCCATTGGGCTTCATCAGCGCGACAATGCGCGCCTCATCGCCACACTGAAGGATCTGCGCGATCTGGGTAACACAGTTATTGTGGTGGAGCACGACGAGGAAACCATCAGGTCGGCCGACTACGTCATCGATATTGGTCCGGGCGCCGGCGCACACGGCGGCGAGGTGGTGGCTGCCGGGACTGTGGACGAAGTCGAGAGAAACCCGTCCTCCCTGACCGGGCAGTATCTTTCGGGCGCCAGAAGCATCCCAACGCCGGCGGCTCGCAGGGCGCAAAATGGCAAGTCACTGGTGATAACGGGCGCGCGCGAGCACAACCTGAAGAACGTGGACGTGTCTATACCCCTGGGGTTGTTTGTGTGCGTGACGGGGGTCTCTGGATCCGGCAAGAGCACGTTGATCAACGAGGTACTCCACGCGCGACTGGCGCGCGATTTGAATGGGGCCTACGCCCGGCCCGGCGCGCACGACGACATCGCGGGCATTGAATACCTCGACAAGGTTATCGGCATCGATCAGTCGCCGATAGGGCGCACGCCGAGGTCCAATCCGGCCACCTACACCGGCGTGTTCGACCACATCAGGGAGGTTTTCGCGCGTACGACCGAGGCCAGGGCCAAGGGCTACAAGCCCGGTAGGTTCAGCTTCAATGTCAAGGGCGGTCGCTGTGAAGCGTGCCGGGGCGATGGCATCATCAAGATAGAGATGCATTTCCTACCTGACGTGTACGTCCCGTGCGAAGTGTGTCGGGGCGCCAGATACAACCGAGAGACTTTGGATGTGAAATACAAGTCCAAGAGCATCGCGGACGTGCTCGCCATGAAGGTCGAAGAGGCGCTGGAGTTCTTCCACAACATACCCCGCATCCGGCGGAGGTTGCAGACTCTATACGATGTGGGTCTGGGCTATATCCAGCTAGGTCAGCCCGCTACGACACTGTCGGGCGGCGAAGCCCAGCGCGTGAAGCTCGCCACGGAGCTGTCGCGGCGCACCAACGGCAAAACCCTGTATATACTGGACGAACCCACTACCGGGCTGCACTTCGCAGACGTCGAAAAGCTCCTGGAAGTGCTGCAGAAGCTGGTAGAGGGGGGCGATACTGTGCTTGTGATCGAGCATAACCTGGATGTGATCAAGACCGCTGACTACATCATAGACCTTGGCCCCGAGGGGGGCGATCGGGGCGGGCGCGTGATAGCCTCCGGCACTCCGGAACAAGTCGCAGCCACGCCCGGGTCGTATACCGGGCAGTTCCTTGCCCGCATTCTGCAATCCGCGGCGTTGGAATCGGGCTTGGAATCGGGCCCAGAGCTGGAGGCGAAGACCGGTGCCCTTGGATGATACGTTGGCCGGTCTGCCCGCCTCGCCGGGGGTCTACCTGATGAAGGACGATGCAGGGCAGGTCATCTACGTAGGAAAGGCCGTGAACCTCAGAAATCGAGTTCGGTCTTACTTCCAGCCATCTCGCGGCCATTCGCCCAAGGTTCTGCGAATGACGGAGCGGATAGCCGATATCGATTACATCGTCACCCGCTCGGAGCTTGAGGCTCTGATCCTCGAGTGCAATCTGATCAAGAAACACAGGCCGCACTATAATGTCAGGCTGCGTGATGACAAGACTTACCCGTTCATCAGGGTGACTGTGAAGGAACCCTATCCCAGGGTCTTCATGACGCGCACCATCGTCAGGGACGGTTCCCGCTACTTTGGCCCCTATACTGATGTCGCGGCCGTGCGCGAGACGCTTCGGACGCTCAAGACTGTCTTTCCGCTCAGGCAATGCTCCCAAAAGCTCAGTTCGGAGAGCTCTTCGCGCCGGCCCTGCCTCAACTTCCACATCAAGCGCTGTCTGGGTCCGTGCGCTGGGCAGGTTGATCCGAGTCTCTATCGGAGCATCGTCGAAGAAGTCCTGCTATTCCTGGAAGGAAGACAGGTGGATCTGATCGAAAGCCTTCGCAGGCGCATGGAAGCCTCAGCCGAAGGCCTCGATTTCGAGCAGGCAGCACGACTTCGCGACCAGATGCGCGCTGTGGAAAAGGTGGTCGAGAAGCAGAGGATCGTATCGGATGCCGGCTCGGACCAGGACGTCATAGCCCTGGCCGCTGATCCCTGGGGCGCGTGTGTACGCGTCATGTTCGTCCGCGATGGCAAAGTCGTGGGCAGCGAACACTTCGTGTTGGGCGGCACCGATGGGGCGGAGGACGCCGAAACGCTGTCGGCTTTCATAAAGGAATACTACTCGGAGGACTCCGTTATTCCCCGGGAGTTGCTTCTGCAGGCGGCGGTAGATGACGCTGATGTCCTCGAAAGCTGGCTAGCCGAGCTGCGTGGGGGCGCCGTGTCCATCAAGACGCCGCAGCGGGGCGCCCGGCGCAAGCTGGTGGAACTGGCGGCAGAGAATGCGCGGGAATACCTGGCTAGGGCGCGCGCGGCGGAGCAGAGCGAGCTTGCGGCGCGCCTGGACGGCATGGCCGAACTCGGGGCATACCTGCGGCTGTCTGCGCCTCCGGCCAGGATAGAGTGTTATGATATCTCCAATCTCCAGGGGACTGACGCGGTGGGATCCATGGTAGTGTTCGAGGAAGGGCGTCCCGCCAGATCCGAGTACCGGAGGTTTCGGATTCGACAAGTGGAAGGGCAGGACGACTTCGCCATGATGGGCGAGATCATCAGGCGGCGACTTGTTCGGGGCGCGGGCGATGCCCCGGATCCCAAGTTTGCGCGCCTGCCCGGCCTGATAGTGGTGGACGGCGGGAAAGGCCAGCTCAATGCGGCAGGGAGGGTCGTCGATGAGATGGCTATGTCGATGGGGTTGGCACAAATCCCGGTAGTCAGTTTGGCAGAGCGCGACGAACAGATCTTCTTGCGAGGCGAGCCCGCGCCTCTGGTTCTCCCGCGCGAGTCCAAGGCCCTGCACCTCATGCAACGCATCAGGGATGAGGCGCACAGGTTCGCGGTGGCATATCACCGGTCTTTGAGAGGCAAGAGGGGTATCGCTTCCGAGCTAACAGACGTGCCGGGGATCGGGAAGAAGCGACTGGCCGCTCTGATGAAGGCTTTCAGATCGCTGGATGCGCTCAATGAGGCGTCTGTGGAGGAGATCGCGCAAGTTCAGGGCATGAACGCCCGGGCGGCCAGGGCGGTGTGGGAGCATCTTCACACATAGGGGGTTGACGAATGAAAGCGCGAACTGACAGCGATGCCCAACGGTCGCAGTCGCCGACCACTCCGGCCGCGCGAACCACTCAAGCCGCGCGAGCCACTCAAGCCGTGATTGCAGCGTGCGACACTCGTATCGGCTGCGTGCGGGCTGAGGCGGGTCCCGGCGGGCTCAGGCGATTGCTCTTGCCCGAGGCGGACACCGCTCTTCTGCTGCGCCTGCCTCTGCCGGACGGGATCCGGCGCAGCATAGCGCAGGCAACGCTGACGCCCAGGACACTCCTTTCCAGCCTGGGGCTGGCGCTCCCGATTGTCGGACCGGAGCGGCTGGCGATGGAGTTGCCGGGAACGGGAACAGGTCGATCCGCTTCCCGGTGGGCCGGGGCTGATCCGGAGGATGTCTTGGCGTCCGTCCTGCGCGATGTCAAGAGCCTCTTCGAGGGAGAGCTGGATCCTGAAGGTCTCCGGTTCGATTATCCAATCGACCTTGCTTGGTGCACTGACTTCACTCGGCGCGTCATGTCCGGTATGGTCAGCATTCCACCGGGAGCGGTCACCACCTACGGCGCGCTGGCCGCGGCAGCAGGAAGTCCGCGGGCAGCCAGAGCGTCAGGGTCGGTAGTGGGAGCGAATCCCCTTGGGGTGGTAGTTCCGTGTCACCGAGTAGTCGGCGCAAGCGGCGCGCTTACCGGCTTTGGGGGTGGATTGGCGCTCAAGGCGGCACTCCTGGCCCTCGAAAACGTGGCGACTATGAGAAATTAATGCGAGTATTGACATTATCAATATGAAGCTTTATGATGTGAATTGAGAAGTGCGCTGGACGAGGGAGGTGTTGCTCACATGAGAAGACGCGAGCTTTTGGGGAGGTGCCCCGTGTGCGGGGAAAGCCTGGATGTGACCAGACTGGCGTGCAGAGGCTGCGGCACCGCCATTGAGGGGCGATTCGATACGTGCAAGTTCTGCCGGCTCACTCCGGAACACCGTGCGTTTGTGGATGTATTCATCAAGAACAGAGGCAACATCAAAGAGGTCGAGAAGGAACTTGGGATATCATACCCCACCGTCCGCAACAGACTTGATGCGGTCATCGCGGCCTTGGGCTACCGGGTGGAGGAGTCTGAAGCTGCGGAGCAGGGTGACTTCGGGGTCCAGCGCAAGTCCATTGTGGAAGCTTTGGCGCGCGGGGAAATCAGCGCGGACGATGCGGTGAAGCAGCTTCGGGGCAAGTGATCAAGGGGAGGGTGGAGCGATGAGCGAGGAGCGGAGGATCATACTGAACCTGCTGGCGGAGGGCAAGATCACTGCCGATGAAGCCGAGCAGCTTTTGGATGCGCTCGACGAAACGGATCTGTATGATCTGGGCAGCTTTGATGAGGCGGGCTCGGGCGATTCGGGCGATCAATGCGATGAAGAGCGCCTCGACGACCTGAGCGATCTGGGCGAGCGGTTGGGGGCCCAAGCGGAGGTCATGGCGGACGATCTTTCTGAAAGGCTGTCGAAAGCGGTGTCGGAAATGGCCGAGGCTGGCCAGGAGCTGCCAGATCGGCTGGGGCGCATGTTTGGCTCTATGTTCGGCTCGTTTGGTTGGTCGCCTGGATACGTTGGAGTCCGGGCTGAGCGGACGTTTGAATCGGAAATGCCTGCTGACTGCCGAATATCCGCAATCGATCTTGCTACGCGAAATGGCAGCATCAAGCTGGCAGGATGGGATCGGCCGGGCTACAAGGTGGTGGCCAGGGCGAAGGTGAGGGGGGCGGACAGCCAGGCCGAGGCGGAGCGGAAGCTGGCTTCGAGCCTTAGGCTTCTACTCGATGGCGGAGTGATGCGGGTGGACTGCACCGATCAGGCCATTCGTGACTCGCTGTCCATTGAGGCGTACGTACCCGGGGCGAGCACATATGATGTTAAGGTGAATACGCGCAACGGGTCGGCCAGGGTGGAGTCGCTCAACGCTCGGTCAATGGAAGTGCGCTCGAGCAACGGGCGAGTCGCACTGGAGGACACTAATGCGCAGAACACGATTGCGTCTGCGCGGAATGGATCCCTGAGCGCGCGGGGCGATCTGGGCGATGCCGGTCTTGATACAGCGAACGGCTCAATCAGCGTGACTTTGTCATACGAGTCTGCCGGAAAAATCCGGGTGAATACCGCGAACGGCAGCGTACGTCTGTACGTGCCCCGCGAAGCGCGCGTGGCCTATGAGATTAACGCGCAGACGGTCAACGGCTCGGTCAAGAACTCGCTCGATGGCGCCCACCGGATCACGCGCGAGACGGGCGCCCGGCGAGGAGGGCATCGGGGTCTCTCCGTGATCACCTGCCCCGACAATGCCGCTTCGTCTCCGCCTGTTGTTGCCGTAGACGCTCGCGCGCTCAACGGTTCGGTATCCGTGCAGAGCGTGTAGTGGGAGTAGCGCTAAGCTCCGGAGGAGGGATTAGTCGTGGAAACCGAGAAGAAGCAGATTCTCGAGATGGTGCGCGATGGCAAGCTCAGTGTGGACGAAGCGCAGAAGATCATGGAGGCCATGGATGAAGGAGACCAAAGCGCGCGTTGTGCCGCCGTGTCCAGGCCCGCGAGGTTCCTTCGTGTGCGGGTGAAGGAGGAGGACGGCGCCCGGGTGAACGTGAGTCTTCCTCTGTCTCTTGTGCGTGTGCTGTGGAAGTTCATCCCTCGCGATGCTGTGCGCGAGCTGGAAGGACAGAACATCGATGTGGACTCGATTCTTCGCGCCATCGACGAGGGCGCACAAGGAAATCTGGTCGATGTGGAAGATGAAGACGGAACTCGAGTAGAGATAGTGGTCGAGTAGGGCGCACGGTTGTGGAGGATTCCTGGTCGAAATGCTAGAATAACATCGAGATCAATGCCGGCCGACTGGGGGTGGGCGACATGCAGAAGCGTTTATACAGATCAGTTCGCGACCGAATGCTTGGAGGCGTCTGCGGCGGACTTGCCAACTACTTGGGAACCGATCCAACTCTCATACGTCTGGTATGGGTGGCGCTTTCCCTCTTTACTAAGGGGTTTCCCGGCATCATACTCTACATTGTCGGATGGATCGTGATACCGGAAGAACCCGCCTGA
This sequence comes from uncultured Clostridia bacterium, assembly GCA_964471415.1. GTDB lineage: Bacteria > Bacillota > DTU025 > DTU025 > DTU025 > UBA5389. Next base: position 9,952 of record CAYYHF010000053.1, read on the forward strand.
TCACTTCTGGGGAGGCTTTGTATTCACATGGGAGGTAGTTGCAGTAATGGCAGCCGCGGCCGAGCGCCGGGATGGCTCGTCAAATGGCTGATTAATGCTCTGGCGTTGCTCATAGTGTCCTATGTGCCCTATCGAGGCGGCAAGCTCATACGGATCGATGGGGCGGGGGCAGCCCTGATCGCCGCGATGGTGTTGGGCATAGTCAATACGTTTATAAGGCCGATATTCATGCTGCTCAGCCTGCCGATGCAGTTGGCGACTTTCGGCCTGTTTACATTGGTCATCAACGCGCTCATGCTCATGCTGGGAAGCTGGATGATGGGCTCTTCGTTCGACTTGCCCGGGGGGCTTGTCGCAGCTATAATCGCTTCCGTGCTGCTCAGCCTGACCAGCGCCGCGCTGAATGTCATAATTCGAGGAGACAAGTAGTCATTGATACGCCTTGTTGCAATCGATCTCGACCGTACGTTGCTTCGATCCGACCTGTCCATATCGCCCGCGAACCGCGATGCGCTGGCACGGGCGCAGAGGGCTGGAGCGCGGGTTGTAGTCGCCACCGGCAGGATGTTTCGTTCGGCTCGGCAGGCAGTGTCCGATCTGCGAACCGACATGCCCATAGCAGCCTACAACGGCGCTCTCATCAGGATGAGCGAGAGCCGCGAAACCCTGCATAGCCTGCCTATAGATCCAGTGGACGGCGAACGGGTCGTCAGGTTCATGTGGGACTGGGGCTTCGTGTTTCAAGCGTATTTCGACGACGAGCTGTATGTTCCGCGGATGACATCGGCATCGGGCGGCTACAGTTCGAAATATGGTGTAGAGGCGCATCTTATGAGCGACATTGACGAGTTCGCCAGGCGACCATCGCTGAAATACCTGGTCATCGATGAACCCGGCAGGATCGATCTGGCGCGGCAAGCTCTTGAAAGGATCATCGGGCCGAACCTGCGCATCATGAGTTCGCTGCCTGAGATGCTTGAGATAGTCGACTCGCGTGTGTCCAAAGGGCAGGCCCTGCGGCATCTGGCTCGCCATTTTGGAATAGACATGGCTCAGACCATGGCAATAGGAGATTCCGAGAACGACATCGACATGCTGCGCGAGGCGGCGATAGGGGTGGCTGTGTCGGGTGCCTCCAGCGAGGTGCAGTTGGCTGCCGATTACATAGTAGCTTCCGGCGATGACGATGGCGTGGCCGAAGCCCTGGAGAGGTTCGTGTTGTCGTGATTTGCGCCGATCGGTTCGGGCTGGGGAGTGACCATCGGATTGACCGCGCTGAACTTGTCTGATGTAACCGCCATACAGGTCTTGACCACCATTGCCGATGTGGCGATAGTGGCTTTTCTGGTGTTTCAAGTCATGAGTCTCTTCAAAGACACTCAGGCCGTGTCGCTCATCAAGGGCCTGGTAATCCTGTTCGCCGCGAACGCGCTTGCCGGGCTGTTGAAACTGGACGCGCTTCACTGGTTGCTGCGGCAGGTCACAACCATGACGTTCGTCGGAATACCCATAGTATTCCAACCGGAGATCCGCAGGGCTCTGGAGCAGCTGGGGAGAGGTCGGCTGTTCGGAACGTCCATGAGCTCCATCGGCCCAGAAGAGACCGGCAGGGTGCTGGCGGAAGTGTGCCGGGCTGCGGAGATCATGTCGGGCGACTATATAGGGGCTCTGATTGTTCTGGAAAGAGAGACGGGCGTGGGCGATGTCGCCGAATCGGGTGTGAAGCTTGACGCGCGGGTTTCCAGCGAGCTGCTGCTGACTGTATTCGCCGCTCACACGCCGCTTCATGACGGAGCAGTCGTGATTCGAGGAAACCGCATGGCGGCGGCAGCGTGCGTTCTGCCGCTCTCGGAGCGACATGCCTCTGGGCGGAAGCTCGGCACTAGGCATCGCGCGGCGCTTGGCATGAGCGAGAGGAGCGATGCGGTGATCGTGGTTGTGTCGGAGGAGACAGGAGCGCTGTCTGTGGCTTGCGATGGCGAGCTCGCCAGGGATCTGGGATCTGCGGGGCTCAGACGGCAGCTGGAGTCGCTGTTCGACACGGGCGGCAAAGAGGGCAAGTTCCGGCGGATAAGGGGCTCGCAACGATGAAGCGAGAGGCAGGCGGCTGGAAGGAGATATCCCTGAAAGTGCTGGCGGTGGCTTTGGCGGCCGTTACGTGGGTGGTGGCGGTGAACGAGAAAAACCGATCCGCTTCTGCGCCTACGTTTGACGTGGTTCGAGACGCCCGGGTGATAGTGAAGAACGTTCCTCAGGGCATGGTTGTGACGGATGCTCCAACGGCGGTAACTGTCCGATTGAGGGGAACCCGGGATCTTGAAGGTGCCAGTTTCAGTGAGGTGCTGGCGGTAGTCAATCTGGCGGGGGCAACCTCAGGGCAACATGTATTGAGTGCCGAGCTGCTGCCGCCGCCGGGGTTCGAAGTAGTGAAGTCCGGCGCCATAAGGGTGAACGTGGCACTGGAGGAGATCGTGTCGGCCGAGTTCGATGTGGAGCTGGTTATCAGTGCGGAACTGGCTTTGGACGGCACGGCTCGCGCTGTAGCATCGCCTGCCAGGGTGAAAGTGGAAGGCGCCGCAAGCGCTGTGGGCAGGGTGACGCACGTTGTGGCTTTGGCCCGTACGCTTGTGCAAGAGTCTCCCGGCGAAGCGGAGCCAGGCGAGGCGGAGCCTGACGGAGGG
>CAYYHF010000054.1:0-12411 GCA_964471415.1 uncultured Clostridia bacterium
CGGAGAGATACCCAAGCGGCTGAAGGGGATGGTTTGCTAAACCATTAGTAGGGGTGACCCTAGCGGGGGTTCGAATCCCCCTCTCTCCGCCAGATTCGCATACATGTCCCATGTCCTGCGGCATGGCCCGGCGCAAGCTGGAGGTCATGCCAATTTTCTTTGTGCGGGTGATCGCGGCGTGCGCAAAACGCGTCTTTCCAAGCCATACCATACGAAGCTGTGGCGCGCCATCCACGAGTTCGATCTGATCGAGCCGGGCGATGCGATTCTCATCGGACTGTCTGGCGGGAAGGACAGCATGTTTCTGACCTACGCACTGAGCATACTCCGCTCTTACTCCGAGATTCCGTTTGCGGTAGAAGCGGTTACTGTAGATATAGGTTTCCCGGGCTCCTTCGATATCGACAAGCTACAAGAGGCATGTCGTGCTATGGGAGTCGCTCATCATCGGGTCTCTACGCAGATCGCCCAGGTGATCGAGGAGCGCAGAGACAAGGCCAACCCATGCGCAGTCTGTTCCTACTTTCGCCGCGCGGCCATGAATCGATTTGCATCCGAGCACGGTTTCACCAAGGTTGCCTTGGCCCATCATGAGGACGATGCTATAGAGACATTCCTCATGAACATGCTCTACGCTGGCAAACTCGGCACGCTGCCGTGGAAGACTCGCCTGACTCGAACGGGCGTTACAGTGATCCGCCCCATGATGTACCTGTCTGAAAAGGATGTGATTAAGGCTGTCAGGAAGGCCGGCATAGAGGCTTTTCCCACGGCCTGCCCATACTCCGGACATACCACGAGGGCGAGGGTGAGGCAACTCCTGCTAGAGCTCACGAGAGAGAACAAGATGGTTCGGGCGAACATTATTGCGTCCATGCGTGATGGGGACGATGTGGAACTATGGCCGCCCATTGGGCGTCATAACAGGCACGACCTTTGTTGACACGAGTTTTTGGCGATGCCTATAATGGCTATGGCATGTAGTCTATCTTCCTCTAGTTGCAGCGATTGGGGGCACTACCTGTGGGACATCCCGAGTCTGATCACTATGTCAACCAGCGAGGCGCGGCCCGCGCCGCAAGGGTGATTGCACTTGCGGCACTATTTGTGATATTCATGTACGCCGCCAATGCTTTCAGGGGAGTATCGGCCGCTCCTACAGGCGACGAGATCGCTGCCAGAGTCGCCGAAAGACTCAAGGAAATCCGGACGGTCGAGGCTGACATAGTTGCATCGTTTTCTGATTCATCGAGCAAAAATCCGATGAACATGACGATTAGGGTGACCGCCGATAGGGTCAGCAGCATTACGCGGATGGAGATCATGCAGCACCAAGTGTTCGAGGGGCAGATAGTGATACTCGATATGAAGAAGGATCTCACTACAGTGTACATGCCCGTCACCGGTCAGGCCTACAGGGGAAAGTCAGCCACGATAGCGGCCCAGCTGGGTTTGGATATGGGGTCGTTCGACCTCGATAACCTGCTGTCTATGGACCCCGCAGGAATAATGACCTTCAAGTACCTGCGACAAGACAAGCTCGACCGGCTTCCTCACCACGTGGTCCAGACCAGGCCCAAGATGGATATTGAAGGCTACCAGGTGGTGTGGGTAGACTGTGAGACTTTCATGGTCCGCAAGGTCGAAGTCTTCGATGGGCAGGGCAAGCTTACGGCTTCGGTCACAATCAACAACCTCAAGGTCAATCTGAAGCTGAATCCAAGCAAGCTCCGGGAGCTTCCGAAGGGCACCCGGATTACTGATGTCAGGTGACGATCCACAGCCTTAGGGGGGAACCTCATTGAACATAGCTGAATACTCAGTTCGCAGGCCGATAACGGTGGCAATGGCTGTTGCGGCGTGTCTTCTCTTTGGCTTTCTGTCGCTCGGGAGGATCGGCTTGGATCTCCTGCCGGAGATGAATCTACCGATGGCGGTGGTCGTCACCATATACCCCAACGCTGACCCCGAAACGGTCGACAGCCTGATAACCGTGCCTGTAGAGCGTTCTCTTAAGTCTGTCCGGAACATCAAGACCGTGACATCCACAAGCATGGAGAATGTGTCAGTCAGCTTTGCCGAGTTCAACTGGGGGTCGGACCTCGGTTCCATACAAGAGGACATTCGAGCGGGAATGGACAGAATCAGGTATCAGCTTCCCGAGGGTGTACAGGACCCCATAGTTAGCTTGATCGATCCATCGCAGCTTCCGTTGATGATGCTGACGGTGGGAGCAACGGGCGATCTGGGAGAGGTCACCCGAGTGGCTCGCGAGATCGTCAAGCCGGAGATTGAACGCGTGGATGGAGTAGCCGGCGTCTCCATCAGCGGAGGGGCCGACCGCGTGATTTCGGTGGAGTACGATCACGAGAAACTAGCTGATGCGGGCCTCAGCCCGCTCCTGCTCCAGCAACTCATCGCTTTGCAGAATCTGTCGGTGCCGGCAGGGGTTGTCGTCGACGATGGTGTGCGCTATCAGACACGCGTTGGCTCGAAATTCCGGTCGGCGGAGGAGATCGCCTCTCTCACTATCGGGATGAACACAAAGCCCAGGGAGTCTGAAACCGGCCAACCCAAGTTAGGCGGATTGATGGGCCTGTCCTTCTTGATGCCATCGTTTCTGACGACCATCTCAGACGTTGCCGCAGTCGAGGAGAAGTTCGAGAAGACGGAAGGCTATGCGCGAGTGGACGGCAATTCGTCGGTGATGCTGTTGGTTTACAAGCAGTCCGGTCAGAACACTGTCACCACGGCCAGGCGAGTGAACCAGGCTCTCGACGCGCTCCTTGCCAGCCGAGATGAAATCTCAGTAGTGCACGTGTTCGACCAGTCTACCTTCATCACAAGGTCCATCAACGATCTTGCCCGCAACCTGATTATCGGCGCGGCGCTCGCCACTGTTGTGCTGTACGTTTTTCTGCGGCATGTCGGTAGCACTCTCATCGTAGCCGTGTCGATTCCGCTGTCTGTGGTGTTCGCGTTTGTGCTTATGTACGCCTGGAATCTCAGCATCAACCTGATGACTCTGGGCGGACTGGCTTTGGGCATCGGCATGCTGGTCGACAACTCCATCGTGGTGCTGGAGAGCATATACAGGCGTCGAGAGCTCGGCGATCCGCCTCGAACGGCTGCAGTGAACGGCGCCCGTGAGGTCGGCGCGGCCATAGTAGGTTCTACGCTGACGACAGTTGCAGTGTTTGTGCCAGTTGTGTTCATTCAAGGCATGGTGGGCAACATCTTCCGCGATCTGGCCATGACGGTCACATTCTCACTTCTGGCATCGCTGGCTGTCGCTCTTACCGTAGTCCCTCTGCTCTCTAGCATGCTTGGGCGTCTGGGCCGCGAAGTCACGCTGCGAGGCGCGGCGACTCCTGCCCCATCGGGGTTCGGCTCCAATCCCCGACCGAACGGTCGCCGGACACTGATTGCCGCGTACGAACGGGCCTACGACTGGGCCCTGCGTAACCGGTGGGGAGTATTGGCCGTTGTAGGCGCGGCGGTAGTCGTGGCAATCGTGGCCTATCCTCATCTTGGGGTGGAGCTGTTCAAGGAGATGGACTTAGGCCGGGTGGATGTGAGTCTGCACATGCCGGCCGGGACGCCGACTGATATTACCAACGAGGTCTCGCTGCTGCTTGAGAGCAGACTCATGGGAATGCCCGGCGTTGAGCACGTAACAGCCGAGGTGGGCTCCACCGGGGGCGATGACTTTCTGGCGATGGCCTCCAACGCCGGATCTAACCAGGCCAGAATCGGCGTTGCGCTGCTGCGCGAAGGCGCGGTTCAGATGCCGGTTTCCGAGGCCGCCGACTTCATCCGTGCTGCTATCACTGAGATCCAGGAGCAATACCCGGACCTTGAGTGCGCTGTGGACACCAGCGGTTACGGCGCGCTTACCGGCGGGCAGGTTGACTTGTATGGCACCAGGGTGTCTCTTGAAGTCTTGGGGTCCGATGCCAGAGAGTTGACGGACTACGCGTCAAGACTGACAGAACGGTTGCGGGAGGAGCGCGGCTTTGTGGAAGTATCCTCATCCGCGCAGGAACTGCAGCCCGTAATCTTGCTCAGAGTGAACCCCACTCGAGCATTGATGGGATCGATGACAGTAGGCCAGGTTGGGCTGGGAGTCCGCACTGCCATGCTTGGCACGACCGTGACCTACGTAGAGCGCGATGGCGAGCTGATTCCGGTGGTTGTCAGGCCGGCGGCAGAAGGAATTCCTACGCTCGAATCTGTGCTGGATATGCCCATAAGCTCGTCTTTGGGAACCTCCAGCATCATGCAGAGCGCCAGCCAAATGGGCAGCAACGCCTCAGCTGCTGCTCGCGCGTCTGGCTCAGCCGGGGCATCACTGCTTGCCCCGCCCACCGAGGTTCTGGTTGGGCGCGTTGCAACGCCGCAGGTGATCGAGGGGCCGATGACCATATACAGGCGAAATGGTCGGCAGTATGTCATGGTTCGCGTTGCATTTCGCGGCATGAAGCTATCACACGCCGGCGAGTTGGCGCTTGCCGCGGCGCGGGAGGTGGAGGCGCCCCCCGGAATCGAAGTTGTGCTCGGCGGCTCCAAAAGGGCTATCGACGAATCGCTGTCTGAGTTGAAACTGGCTCTGTGGTTGGCTGTGGTTCTTGTCTACATGGTCATGGCCGTGCAGTACGAATCGTTCCTGTACCCGTTCATAATAATGTTCACCATGCCGCTAGCTGCTATCGGAGCGATAGGAATTCTTGTCTTGGCTGGGGAGAGCATCAGTGTGACGGCGATAATAGGGCTGATAGTGCTTGCGGGCGTAGTGGTCAACAACGGCATAGTAATGGTGGATTTCATAAACCAACTCAAGGCCGCCGGTATGCGCACATCGGAGGCAGTCAAGAAGGCGAGTCTTGCGCGACTCCGTCCCATCCTGATGACTGCGCTCACTACGATACTGGGCCTGGTTCCTCTGGCTTTGGCGCGCGGCGCAGGCTCCGAAATGGAGCGTCCGCTGGCTTTGACGGTCATGGGGGGACTCGCTGCCGCCACGTTCCTGACGCTGTTTGTGATTCCCATCATCTACGAGCTCATGGACGAGTTTGGACATAAGCTAAGTGGCAAGGGGGTGCATTGAATGAAGCACCGCGTGATGATTGTCATCGCCGCGCTGGCGGCGCTGGTTCTGGCGATTCCCGCGCAGGCTGCGAGCGCGTCTCCGATGACTGTGATAGAGGGCACTCCGGTGCTCTTCGGCGGGCTCTCATTCTCGCGTCTGGACGAACACAAGATGCAGGTCAAGCTGGACTGGCTTGGCTTGGCATCCGACCTGGAGTGGAAGGGGGCCGCTTTCCGGCTGGGCGGAGCGGTGAACCCCAAAGTGCCGCGGGGCGATGGGGAGGCCGTGTCGTATACTTTCGGATTGGGAGCGGAGACAGCGCGGATCTTCAGCATCATGGCCGCTGTGGAGGGCTCCGCCATGGCTTTTCTTCAGGGTTCGGGAGACGGGCTCCGGCTGGCTCTGGCCGGACGGATCACGGGGGCCACGGCTCGCATCGGGGTGACTGCGGATTTCGGAGCGGTGGCGCCCGGATTCGATACGTGCCCTGCGCGCCTCATCGGGCAGGATTACTGGGTGGAAGAGACCGGCCGGGACGTGACCGGCAAGGGATGGGTCGACCTCAATGCAGCCTTGCAGAGTACGAGGACGAGGGCCGACTCCCTTCGCCTGGCATACATGCGCGCGCTTGGCGCCGGCGACTGGCGCGGCGATGTCGGCTACAACGCCAAATATAGCCCAGAGGGCACCGGAGTATCGATAATGCTCTATTCAGGCCTCGCCTTCGGCGGACCTTCGATCATGCTCAACTCCAAGCTGACCTTCAGGGCCGATGTGACCGACAGCTCAGGCGCCGAGATAGGCCTGGTGGCCCAGACGGGCGGCGAATCGGAGCATGCTTGGATTTCGGGATCCGGATGGCTTGCTCTGGGAGACCGCGGCAACCTCACGGCCACAGTGTGCGCTCCCATTTTGGGGCAGGGGGAGTATGGCGGTCCGGAGTTGTTCAGGCCGATCGACTCGGCTGCGCTGAGCCTGGGGTTTCAGTTCAACCAGGGCTTTCTCTCCAGTCTGCAGGCGAGATACGACCTGCGGACAAAGATAGTGGGTTTGGAGGTTGCGTCTCGGTTCTAGAGTAGATGGGGCTGTCGCCCGCCGCCGGTTGTCTCGCCGCGCCGCCAATGGATGACAGCTTGCATGGAGGAGTCAATGCAAGACAAGTCTGACAACGATATCGCCGACATCTCGTGCGTGATGCCGTCCGGCTGCGGCGGGGTGTCGGTTCCGGAATTGATGCCCGAGCGAGCCGAAGCTATCGGCGCCTTTGCCGGAGTCGGCTTTGATGAAGCTATGGCCCATCCGCAGGCCATGCGCAGGACCATATATCGTCTGGCGTGGCCGGTAATCGCGGAGTTGGTGCTGCAGACTGTGACCCAGATGGCCGATATGATCATGGTGGGCAGGCTGGGGGCTGCGAGCGTTGCCGCGGTCGGCCTGTCCAACCAACCGCTCAATATCGCGCAGGGGTTCTTCATGGGCATCAGCGTGGGTACAACGGCTCTGGTTGCCCGGTTCATCGGCGCGGGCGACAGAAAGCGGGCCAACATGGTCACGGCGCAGTCGCTTGCTCTGGCCACTATTCTCGCGGCTGTGCTCGGCACGATCGGCTTTCTGGCCACGCCTCGTCTGGTGCGGTTCATGAAGGCCGGGCCGGACGTGATCGGTTACGGCGAGAGCTACATGCGCACACTCATGCCGGGCCTCTTCATGCTGGTTATCAACATGATCGCGTCCGCGTCCCTGCGAGGCGCGGGCGACACCAGGTATCCTATGAAGGTTAACATCCTTCTGAACCTGTGCAACGTCTTGGGCAACTACACGCTCATATACGGCAACTTCGGTTTTCCGGCGATGGGCGTCACAGGGGCCGCGCTGGCCACGACGATCGCCCGCGGGTTGGGCACTTCGATGCTCCTCTGGCACGTTTTCTCAGGCCGAGGAGTGGTCACGGTGCGCACCGGCCATCGCTTCCGCTTTGACTGGGACTTGATCGGGCGCGTGGTCCGCATAGGGTTGCCTGCGTCTTTGGAGCGAGTCAGCCTCAGTCTGGGACTGGCGTTCTACGTTCGCATAGTGTCCGCTTTGGGCACCTCCGCCTACGCTGCCCACGTTATCGCGATCAACGCGGAAGGGATCTCTTACATGCCCGGATTCGCGTTCGCGGTATCTGCTACCACCATGGTTGGGCAGGCTCTGGGCGCCGGGCGTCCTGACGTTGCGGAGCGGGCCGGGTGGCAGTCGTGGAAGATGAGCGCGATGGTGATGGGGCTCATGGGCGCGGTTCTGTTCTTCTTTCCAGGCGCGCTTATGCGGCTGTATGTGGTGGATGATCCCGAGATCATAGGCTTGGGCGCCGATGTGCTCCGGATCATGGCGTGCGCGCAGATACCCATGTCCGCGGCATACGTGTTCATGGGCGCTCTGCGCGGAGCGGGGGACACCAAGGCGGTGCTGTACGTGGCTATGACAAGCGTGTGGCTGGTCCGGTTTTCTCTGGCCGCGCTGTTCGTGAACGTATTCGGATGGGGCCTCGCGGGCGCGTGGTACGCCATGGCCCTCGACTGGGTTGTCCGCGGATCGGTATCGATGGCACGGTTTGCAGGCGGCAAATGGAAGGAAATGACCGTATGATGAGTATCAAACCCAGGGCAGCAGGTAGCTACATAGCGTTTCTTCTCGTCATCATTGCCGTTATGGCGGGACACGCGTTACTGGGCCGCCGCGAACTGGCCGATGTCTGCTTCATCGATCCGTGGCAGCTCATCGCGTTTGAACTTCTGCTCTATGTGACTATGTGCTATCTGTGGGACCGGCGTTCGGGCGCCCCGTTGGCGTTTGTCAGAGCGGTGGGAATGGCCGCCGGCAGGCTGGGACTGTCGCTTGTCACAGCCGTGGGCATCAGCAGGTTCTGGCCGGGATTTGCGGCCTACGGGGACGCTCTTGCCCAGGCAGCCTTGGCCTCGCAGCCTGTGGTGTTGGCGCAGATAGCCTATACTGTACTGGTCTTCGCTTTACCGTTTAGAGTTCTACATCGGCAGGCTCGGGTGTTGTGGTAGCTCCTCTGTCTGTCCGATACTCCTCTTTCTCTCCTCCACAATCCGGCTCCGGATTCCTTTGCCAGTCGCAAAGAAGAAGGAATACGAGAAGGGAAAAGCGCCTTTTCGTTGAATTAGCAGTGTGAAGCACGGGGTCCATATATCTCCATCCTCTCGATGGCTGAGCCCCTTCTTCGATGTCCGATACACCAAGAAGGAGTAGCTTGCTGATTCGAATCACGGAGGTGATGTGAGCGTCCGCAATCTGTGAGTCGCCGCCACATGCATTTCGCGGCGATGCGACCAACTTACAAGGGGGGAATCCATGTGTCGAAAAGTGCAATCTGGAGGCGCGCTTTGCTGCTGGGCATCATAGCGGTGCTCTTGGCGGCGTTTGCGGCCTCTGCGGCGGCGGAGCTTCCGGTCAAGGTTGAGATCGACTCTGCCGACCCGTTCAAGATCATACCGGTTTCTAGGGGGCAAAAAGAGCCGACCTGGGCCGAAGGCGAGATCCTGGTGAGGCTCAAGACCTACATGTCGGCTGCCGATGCTGACGCGCAGGCGGCCGCAGAGGGCTTTCGGAGTCTCAATGTCGCGCTGGGCGCGGAGGTCGTGGAGGCCATACCTGTCAGCGCCGTTGCTGACGTGTACAAGGTTAAGATCCCTGCGACCATGAGCGTGGAGGAGGCGGTGATTCGGTATGAGTCCAGCCCCTTCGTGCACTATGCTGAGCCCAACTACTTGTGGTATCCCGATGCAACGCATCCCAATGACCTCTTCTTCGTTAGTGAGTGGCTGTACAACATGTATAACACGGGCAACCAGGATGCCACGGAGAAATGGTTCCATGCTCCCCTGGCAGGCGCCGATATCGATGCGCCGGAGGCGTGGGACGTGCGCACCGATGCATCGGACGTGATCGTGTGCGTGATCGACCAGGGTATCCAGTACTACCACCCGGACCTTGCCCCCAACATGTGGGTGAATCCCGGCGAGATCCCCGGCAATGGAATTGACGACGATGGCAACGGCTTCATCGACGACATCTATGGGTGGGACTTCTTCTACGATGATGCCACGATCTACCACGAGGATGGCGATGAGGACTACCACGGTACGCACTGCGCCGGTATCATCGGCGCACGCGGCAATGATGCAGTTCCAGGCGGGTATCACGGCGGCGCTGTGGGCGTGGCCTGGAACGTCAAGATTATGTCGTGTAAGTTCCTAGGTCCCGGTGGGGGCGACACCGGCGATGCCATAAAGGCCCTGAATTACGCCAAGATGATGGGCGCCACCATCACCAGCAACTCCTGGGGAGGCGGCGGATACAGCAAGTCTCTTGAGGAGGCCATCGCCAATTCCGGCATGCTGTTCATCGCTGCCGCAGGAAATGCGGGTGTCGATAACGACATCGAGCCGCACTACCCATCTTCTTACGATTTGCCCAATGTGATTGCGGTGGCGGCTACCGAATGGAACGACAAGATAGCCAACTTCTCCAACTGGGGCGCCAATTCGGTGGACATTGGGGCGCCCGGCCATATGATATTGTCCTGCTATCCAGATCGCACGGAGAGCCAGTGGGCATGGATGGGCGGCACCTCTATGGCCACGCCGCATGTGGCGGGCGCCGCGGCTCTGCTGATCGCCGAGTATCCTGATCTTCCGCAATATCCGGGCGCGCCCGGCTGGACGCCCGGCCAGGAGACGATCAAGGATATCCTGCTCAAGTCGGGCGATCCCCTGCCCGATCTGATGGGAACTACCACCACGGGCAGGCGGCTTAATGTAGCGAATGCTCTGAATCGCGTCTACCCGCCCGGAATCGCGTATGCGGGCGCGGATGCGACCTTTGGACCGCCGCGCAAGGTGAACTTCGAGGCCCGACTGGAGAACCCGGGCAGTGTGGCCCAGTGTTGGTGGGAGTTCGGCGATGCGAAGGTATACGGCCTTGTCGCCGACTACACGTTCGAACACGAAGGCTCCATTGTGGCATGGTTCTATGCGCAGGGCACAGACGGCTCCACGTCCAAGGTGCCGGTGCAGGCGATCGCCGCGAACCCGGGCACCATAGTCTACGTAGACGACACCGGCGCGTTCAGTATCGGATTACCTGTCAGCTTCTTTTGGATGTTGCCGGCAATCGGGGCCCAGCTGCCCTTCGTCACAGTCAATTCCAGATATCCGCTTGGGCTTTCCGCGACTGCCGTGGAGAATCCGATCTTCTGGGATACAGGTTTCACCCGCTTTGAGGTCGTGTCTCCCTGGGATCAGGAGTTTCTGGCGAGCTTCATGGACAACGGCGGGCGGGTTTTCCTGGCAGCTCCGGACTACCTGGGAGACATGGGCCTTGACTGGTTTGGCACAGACTACCTGCACATAGACGGCGCCTATGGGTTGAACGTCGAGATCGACATCTACAAGGGCGTCGAGGGCGATCCCATATCCAGCGGCTTTGAGTCGGAATGGCAGGTCAAGACGCGTCGGGACGACCTGATTGCGCCGGACCTGCTCTCGCAGACCATACTCACAGGCGCGTGGGACTCCGCGGAGCCGGGCGGAGAGCCCGACATAATGGATCTCCCGGGCGCGCTAGGCCTGCGACACGCCAACAATACGTACAGGATCGTCTACTTGTCGTGTCCGTGGTCATCGCTGACGTACGATCTCGACCCGGAAAGTCCCAGCGGGGCACCATATTTGCTCAGAAAGATATACGACTACCTAACGGGCGACATTATCCTTCCGCCTGTGATCGATCGGGCTGAGTGCAGTCTCGGCTTCGCAAAGACCGGTCAGGCGATTACGTTCGCAGGAGACGCCCACGATCCTAATCCGCTCGTAGGTCGTCTGCTCAGTTACAAGTGGGACTTCGACGATGGGACAACGAGCGACAAGGCCAACGCGATGCATGCTTACGCAACCCCCGGGATCTACTGGCCGACTCTGTGGGTCACATGCCAGAACGATGGCCAGACGATCGGCGCTGAGCTCCAGGTGATCGTGTCCGATGCCGGCGGCATCGTGTTCGTCAACGGCTGCGACCCTCGCGAGGATGACACCTGGCCATACTGGGAGGGCGTTCTGGAGGAACTCGACAAGCCGTATGTCCAGGTTGGACCGGATGACGTGGTAGGCGAGAACGGCGCCAAGGCCGGTCTGGAGCAGTTCAGGGTCATCTGGACATGCGCCATGTACGGCGGCCTGGACGAAGCCGAGCAGGCTGCTGTGGCGGACTACCTCGACCGAGGCGGCTCGCTCTTCCTGACCGGACCTGAGGTCCTGTGGGAACTGGATCCCGCCAAGAGCGAGTTTGTCCGGAACTACCTGCACGTCATAGGCAAGGAAGACGATGTCGGTGCCAATAAGCTGTGGGGTGTTCCAGGTGATCCGATTACGGACGGAGTCGAGATAACCCTGACATCCCGCGACGAGGGCGCTGATGCGATCGTTCTTGGCCCCGGCGCTCAGCCGGTGTTCCTGAACGATGTCGGAAAACCGTGCGCTCTGAAATACGAGGGCGAACACCGCCTGATGTTCTTCGCGTTCATGTTCGAGGGGATACCCGCGGATATACCAAAGGACAAGGACGCCGATTCGCAGAGCGGACTTGTGCTGCGATCGCTGGCCGCGGCGCTTCTCGAGGAGGTAGTCCACTGGCAAGCGGCCGAACCGGCTGAGGTAGTGGTGCTTGCGCCGAAGTTCGGCGATGAGTGGCGCGGCGTCAATCAGGTGCAGTGGAAGGCTACCAGCGTGGACGACGAGGAGCTCGTCGTGGCCCTGGAGTGCTCTTTCGATGGAGGCGGCACGTGGTTCCCGATTCAGAGCGGTCTGCCCAACGGCGAACCGCCTGAGGGCAAGGAATACACGGGAACCTATGACTGGGATGTCTCTCGAGTGCCCAAGAGTGGTCTGTGTATACTGAAAGTCATTGCAAGCGACAAGAAGTTCGGCGCCTCAAGAGAGGCCCGAAGCGGGCAGTTCACGCTGATCAACGCGGGCGCCAACTCGTTTATCGCCGGACCCAATCCCGCGTCCGAGAGCATGAACTTCTGGATCAATGCTTCGGGCAAGGCAACGTTGTACATCTGCGACATTGCCGGCCGACAGGTGTTCTCACACGAGTTCCAAGACGGGCAGGGAGACTATGTATGGGATCTGGTCGATAAGGCCGGCAAGCCGCTGGCCAACGGGTTGTATCTGTGCTACATGGTAACCGCCGATGGGGTGAAGACAGATATTATGCGGCTCGTCCTCAGCCGCTAATTGGGGCGTGACACAATG
>CAYYHF010000055.1:0-12330 GCA_964471415.1 uncultured Clostridia bacterium
CGAATAGCTCTGACTCGAGGAGTTCCTCCGGCATCGCTGCGCAGTTTACAGCCACAAACGGACCCGAGCTGCGCGGACTGTGGTAGTGGATTGCCCGGGCAAAGAGCTCCTTGCCGGTTCCGCTTTCGCCGCGCAGGAGGACGAAAGACGAGCTCATGGCTGTTCGCATGGCCATCTGCTTCGCCTGCCGAATCGCCGGCGAATCTCCCAGGATGTCCTCCATGGCCGGGTTGGGCTGGCCGTTGGTTATCTGGTAGGCGGTCTTTGTCACATCCTCGATGCTTCGGACCAGCGCGACCGCCCCGATGATCCGGCCTTCGCTGACCAGGGGCGAGGCCGTGCTCAGCAGGCGGATCACTCCTTGCGGCCCGCGGAGCAATACCTCCAAGTGTTTGTATGGCGTGCCGCTCGCCGCCATCTGAAGTATGGGGGCCGATGGGAAGAACAGTCCAACGTCTTTGCCCACCACCTCAGCGTCATCTAGTTGGAGGGTTTGAATCGCGGCCTGGTTGCAGCAGACGATGGTCCCGGTCTCGTCGATGGCGATTATACCCTCTCCCACTGACTCGACTATACCCTGAAGCTGCTTGTGCGTCTTTGAAAGCTCACTCGCCGCCCTATCCGACTGGGCGGCCTTCTCAACTAAGTGCGCCATCTGATGAAGAAAGTCCATGTATTCTTGGCCGTGCCGCTCCATTCTGCACCTTTGCTCATCGGTGAATCCCACGAGCGCGATGACTCCAAGAGGCGCATCGCCCCGACTTAGGGGGTAACACATATGGCAGGTCTCGGAGCAACCTTCTCTTCTGGAACACCCTCCGCAGATCGGATCTCGGCCCCGGTCGGTGACGATGTAGGGGCGCCTCTTGCTGACTACTTTGGCAAACGAAGACGAAGCAGGCAGCTGCATTCCGATTAGGTCTGCATATCTGCCTGTTCCGGCCACTCTGACAAGCTCGCTGTCGACTACGGTGACGTCAAAGTGAAGAACTGTGGAGACTGCGTTCGCAATCTGCTGCAGAAATCCGTCGAATGATCGGTCCGGGTTGGGTTGCATATATGTCATCTCCTAGTGGCTTGGCTGTTTCGATGGCTTGGCTGTCTTGTCAAGCCCCCCACGATCTCATAATGATACTGCGACTGCTGTCGCATTATGAGACTATCGACATCGGATTGTTCAGCTGCTTTCCTGATATCAAGGCTTGGTCGACACTGAGCGCCTTCGACGCCGGCTGGCACGTATCTTGCACAGGTAGTAGTCGCGGATGCTCTCGATATACTGCGAGGTTGGCAATCCTGGCTACATGATAGCGCAAATGCGCTGCGTTGTCCGGCCTTGCAGGCGTGAAAGAAGGTGGTGCAGCACCCTCATATGCCGCACAGTGCCAGTTTGCGTAGGGCAATGGTTATGGTTCACAGTTCTGAGAGTGCTTCGTAGAAAGTGAGGAGGTTTCATCGTGAGAGCAATCGGTAAAAGGGCAGCTATAGCGGCGTGTTTGTTCATCGCTCTGTGCGCAGTTTTCTCGTCGGCCGCCCGCGCTGCGCGCCCAACGGTCATCAAGGTCGCTCATGACCTGTCGCCTGACCCGTACGATCCCACTCATGGGTTTGCAGTTGTATTCAAGAACTACGTTGAAAGCAGAACAGACGGCAAGTACGTTGTGGAGATCTACCCCTCAAGTGTTCTGGGCAAAGAACGCGAGCGGCTCGAACTCACCCGGGCGGGAGCAATCCACGTCAACTTGGCCTCAGTCGGCGGCCTGAGCCAGCTGTATCAACCGGCTATTCTTCTTAACACTCCGTTCATGTACAAGAGCGACAAGATCGTTTCGGCTGTGCTCAACAGCGATTTCGTGCAGTGGATGTTCGCCGACATGCAGAAGAAGACGGGCCTTCGGTCCATTTGCGTGTACGAGATGGGTGGGCTTTCCTGCATAACGAACAACCTACGACCCATCCGCAAGCCCGCCGACATGAAGGGCATCAAGTTCCGAGCGATGGACGATAGCCAAGTGGCCATGTTCAAGGCTCTGGGCGCCAACGCGGTTCCGATGGCGTGGAGCGAGACATACACCGGGCTTCAGACCGGCGTTGTGCAAGGGCAGGTCAACCCCGTGTCCGCGATCATCAGCGTAAAGCTCTATGAGGTTCAGAAGCACATAACCCTCAGCCGCACCCTTTTGGGCAGCCACTGGGTGGTCGTCAACGACAAGTGGTATAGCAGCCTGCCGAAGGATGTAAGGAAGATAGTCGAAGACGGATTCTACTATGCAAGGGAAGCCGCTGCCGGACTGACGCAGATCGTCCAGGCCCAGGGTCTCGAGACCCTGAAAAACAACGGTATGCAGATCACCGCTTTGACTGACGCCGAGTGGGCGGAGTTCGCCAAACTCGGATGCCCGGCAGTAGTTCAGTGGGCGAAGACCAAAATGGATCCCGCCATCGTGGATAGATTCGTGAGCACGGTAGAAAAGGTCGAAAAGCAGGTAGAGGGCAAGTAGGCAAGCAGATGTGTGTCGCTCTACTGCAAGCAGCAAGTGACAACAAAGGAAGGCCTGATCTCGGTCAGGCCTTCCAAGGAGAGGCTGAAATGAGCGCTACTAACGGCAAGAAAACCGGATCGAACGTGAGCTCGTTCATGGTTGTTGAGGAAGTGCTTGTGAACCTATGCGCGCTGATGCTGGCTGCAATGGCTGCTATCACCCTCATAGCTGTGTTCTTCAGGTACGTGCTTGGCAACGCGCTTTCCTGGACTGAGGAGCTCACACGCTATCTGATGATATTCGTCGGCTTGTTCGGAACAGCCGTGGCATTGAGACGTGATGAGCACGTTGGGTTCACAATGATTGTCGAGAAGCTTCCGCCGATCGGGCGAAGGGTTGCCAACATAGTAAGCTACGCAGCCGTGGGCATCTTCTGCTGGATCATGGCGTACGACGGCTTCAAATGGGCATCGTGGACTGGGACCACAGCGGAGATCCTGCCGATTCCCATGTGGATCCCATGCGCAATGGTGCCGATAAGCGGCGCAGCCATGCTGGTCGTGGTTGCTCTGGAAATCTGGCATGAGCTGCGAGGTGAGGACAAGTGACCGCAACACTCGTCGTTGTAGCATTCGCCGTGATGCTGATCCTGGGCACGCCAATCGCTTTCGTATTGGGCTTGGCGGGCGTTATCGCGCTGATCGGAAGCAGCGGCGCCAGTCTTCTGATGCTGGTGCCTCAGCAGATATTCTCCGGCATGAACTCATTCGTGCTGATGGCGATACCATTTTTCATCCTCGCGGGCGAGCTGATGAATGCATCGGGGATAACCAAGAAGATCGTGAACCTGTCCAATGCCCTTGTGGGGAGGATGAAGGGCGGCTTGGGGCACGTAAACATCGTGGCCAACGTGATCTTCGCCACCATGTCCGGAGCAGCGGTGGCCGCAGTAGCGGGACTCGGGACCATCCTCATCCCGTCTATGGAGGAATCGGGATACGACAAATCGTATGCCTGCGCGCTCACTGCGTCTGCCTCGGTGATCGGTCCTACCATCCCGCCGAGCATCCCCATGGTCGTGTGCGCGTCCACGGCAGGCATTTCGGTTGCAGCGATGTTCGCTGGCGGCATAATGCCGGGTCTGCTTCTGGGGGCTCTAATGATGGCGCTCAACGGGATCATCTCCGCCCGCAGAGGCTATCAGATGCATGGTGAGGCCTACAAAGGCGCCATAGGCAGCATCGTCAAAGACGGCGTCATCGCATTGGGTATGCCCGCCATCATCTTCATCGGGATTTTGGGCGGCGTGTTCACAGCTACAGAGGCTGCGGCAGTCGCCGTTGCCTACGCGGTCATAATCGGAAAGTTCGTCTTCAAGACGCTCAATGCCAGAGTGCTCTGGCAGGTTTTCAAGAATGCAGTGAGCAAGACGGGAGTATCTCTGCTTTTGGTGTCGATGGGCGGCATCATAAGCTGGGTCATGGCGTCTGAGCAAGTGCCCGCCCAGATGGCGGACATGATCCTGAGCATCGGCGGCAGCCAGGCGGTGTTTCTCCTTCTCAGCATCGTCCTTTTGCTCGTGATCGGATGCTTCATGGACCTGACTGCGTCTTTGATCATGCTGACGCCGATTCTGCTTCCCATCGCAGTACAGCTCGGCATCAACCCCGTTCATTACGCATTGATCATGGTTGTAGCGCTCAATATCGGGCTGATCACGCCGCCTGTAGGCGCTGTCCTGTTCGTGACGTGCGCGGTGGCGCGCGAGAAGTTCGAGAACATCGTGCGGGAGATCTGGCCATTCCTCGCCTGCCAGGTGATCGCGCTCGCCATAATCACGTTCGTGCCGAAACTGGCGCTTGCCATTCCCAGGGCGCTTGGCTTGCTGTAGCAAGTGGGACGCGGGACGCTGAGCCCGCTCAAGCAGCCGGGCCCGGCTGAGCAGTGAGGCGAGGCTGAGCCGGCAGGCGCGAGTAGACAGACGAAAAGGGGATACAGACATGAGAATTGATCGAGTTGATGTGATCCATACCGCAATCCCGCTGAAGAGCAGCTTCAGGACGAGCTTTGGGGCGATATCGGCACAGCACTCTGTTGTGACAAAGGTCTACTCAGACGGCCTGGTCGCCTACGGCGAAGCGTGTCCTTTCTACGCCCCGATCTATAGCTATGAGTGCGTAGGATCTGTCCAGACAGTCCTGGGAAACTTCATAGTCCCATCAGTGCTCGGCAAGGAGATCGCCGGGCCGGAGGACTTCATGGACCGGGTCAGCTTCATAAAGGGAAACAACCATGCTAAGGCAGCGCTCGAGACTGCCATATGGGGCCTTCGGGCGAAGATCGAAGGACGACCGCTCTGGCAGGTCCTCGGCGGAACCAATCCCAAGGTGGACGTGGGCGTGAGCATCGGCATGCAGCCTAGTGTAGACGCTTTGCTCAAGAAGATCGCGAGTTACCTGGAGGAAGGATACCGGCGGATAAAGATAAAGATCGAGCCTGGCGAGGACTTCGATCTCATAAGGGCCGTCCGCAAGGAGTTCCCGGACATCGTGTTCATGGTGGATGCCAACTCCTCGTACAAGCTCACCGATATAGACTTCCTGAAGAAACTGGATGACTTCAATCTTCTCATGATAGAGCAACCGCTCGGTGAGGACGACATCGTGGATCACGCCCAGCTCCAAAGCCGGCTCCAATCGCCGATATGCCTGGACGAGAGCATCCACACGCTGGACGATGCCCGCAAGGCCATTCAGATCGGGAGCTGCCGCATCATCAACATCAAGTATGGACGAGTGGGCGGCCTGCTAAGCTCGATCCGAATTCACGATCTATGCCGCGGAGCGGGTGTTGGCAACTGGATCGGAGGCATGATCGAAACAGGTATCGGTCAGATCATAAAGACAGCCCTCGGAACACTCGACAACTTTGTGTACGCGGCCGACATAGAGACCAGCGACAGATTCGTAGTTGAGGACGTCATAACGCCTGATCTTTCCCAGACAGACGGCTATCTGGACGCCAATATCGAGCATCAGGTGGACGAGGAGAAGCTGAACAAGTATACGGCCGAAGTGTCAATCTTCAAGGCCTGACAGTACGGTGGGGTGGATCGAATGCATTCAGCTATAGTAGATAGCCCCGAGCTTCGCGAGGGGCTGGTCGAGGAATTCTGCAATCTAGCGCGGGTGGACAGCGAGCCTTACGAAGAGGCGGATCTGGCTGAGGTTGTCGAGCGGATCCTGCTCGAGCTGGGGTTTGACGTGGAACGTGATGATGCCGGGGAGAGAATCGGCGGCAACTGTGGGAACCTCATAGCCAGGCTGCCCGGCAATGGATGCTCCTGCCCCGATCCAGAACCGATATTGCTCTGCGCGCACCTCGACAGAGTACCGCCTGGCAAAGGCGTCAGGCCGCGCTTGGATGGAGATCGAATCTTCTCCTCCGGCGACACAGTGCTGGGCGCCGACGATGTAGCCGGCTTGGTGGCCATCCTGGCCGGAGCGCGCATGGCGCGCAATCTGCGATCCACCCTTCCTCCTCTTGAAGTAGCGATTACCGTGTGTGAGGAGAAGGGGCTCCAGGGATCGCGCCATCTGGACTACTCGAGGCTCCAATCCAAGGTGGGCTTCGTGTTTGACGCTGCAAGGCCTGTAGGCGTGGTCATAGCCGGCGCCCCAACCCACATCAAGTTCGACGTTGACATAGTCGGGCGTGCCGCCCACGCGGGGATCAACCCCCAGGACGGGGTGAGCGCCATTTCCGCGGCGGGCGCCGCGCTGACCCGGGTGCCTTTTGGCTGGGTGGATGAGAATACTACAGCCAACATCGGGATGATCCAGGGCGGCGAGGCCATGAACATTGTATGTGAGCGTGTTCACCTGGTCGGCGAGGTCCGAAGCCACAACGATGCAGTTGCCGAAAGAGTGCTGGGGCAGATCAAGGAGTGCTTTGCGGACGAGGCCGCGAAGAGAGGGGCCCGGGCGGACTTCGAGGCATCCACGTTGTACAGGAGTTACCGGGTGCAAAAAGACTCGGAAGCGCTTAGGCTGCTAGAGCGCGCGCTTGGCGCCATTGGGCGCAGCATGACGCTGGAGCTATCCAATGGCGGAACAGACGCCAACCAGTTCAACGCGCACGGCATCGAAAGCGTGGGCCTTGGAATCGGATTCGAGCAGGCCCATTCGACTCGTGAGAGCATCGCCGTGGATGAGCTGGTTGCAGCGGCGCAACTTGCGTGCTGCCTGATCTTGCGAGATTGAACCACGCAAAGACACAGACACACAAACACATGCAGAGAGGCTTGTAAGCGATATGAATATAGTCGTGCTAATGAAGCAAGTTCCAGGCACGTCCAATGTGAAGATGGATGAGAATACTGGAACCATGATCCGCACGGAGCATGAGAACGTGATGAACCCTCTCGATGAGAATGCGCTTCAGGCGGCGCTTGAGATCCGGGGCTTACGGGACGATGTTTCAGTCGTGGGCATCAGCATGGGTCCGCCGCCCGCCAGACGGGTTCTGGAAGAAGCGATAGCAATGGGCGCTGACTCCGGCGTGCTTCTGTCGGATCGAGGATTCTCCGGATCGGATACACTTGCTACTGCCATACCACTTGCACGGGCTGCACAGGTGGTCTGCGGAGGCCGGATCGCGCCCGATGATCTCATCCTGTGTGGGGAGAGGGCCACGGATGGGGAGACTGGGCAGGTAGGGCCCATGGTATCCAGCTTTCTCGGCATTGCCGTTGCCACATATGTCAGGTCGATTCATGTCGGGGATGGCTATGTCGATGTCGAGCGGGTTGTGGAAGACGGCTTCGAGCGAGTTCGTCTGTGGCTGCCTGCTGTTCTCACTGTAGTCAAGGACATCAACCAGCCCGGATTTCCCACTCTCGCCGGCAAGATCGCGGCAAGAAGCGTCGAGATTCCTGTCATGACCCTCAAGGACCTCGGCCTCAGTCCGGACCGCACAGGCTTGCGTGGGTCTCCAACTAGGGTGGTGCGAGTATTCAGGCCCAAGTTCTCCAGGGACACGGTCCTGTGCGCCTACGACAACAACGGGGCCGCGACTGACAACTTGTTGAGGTTCCTGGACAGTCGAGGGCTGAGGTAGCCCTGTGGAAGTGGATGTGGAAGGGTGAGAACAGTGGATTACGAAGGCGTCTTGGTCATCGGTGAACAGCGCGGCGGCCGGGTTCATCCCGTCACGTTTGAGCTGCTTGCCCGCGGACGAGCGCTCGCTGACAAGCTACGTGTCAAGCTCTCGTGCGTCATCTTGGGACATGGTCTGGAGCAATACGCACAAGAGATAATACAAAGAGGCGCAGATACTGCATATGTGATCGACGACCCTGCGCTTCGGTGGTTTCTGCCGGGGACGTACTGCAACGCTGTCGTCGAGCTTATCGAAGAAGCCAAGCCCGAAGTGGTGTTGGCGGCAGCCACGACTACTGGGCGAACCCTGATGCCGCTGGTGGCGGCGCGTTTGATGACGGGGCTCACTGCCGACTGCACAGGTCTGGACATAGATGATAAAGAGCGATTGCTGCTTCAGACTAGGCCCGCGATAGGCGGGAACGTCATGGCTACCATAAAGACTCCCTCGGCGCGGCCTCAGATGGCCACCGTGCGTCCAAAGTCGGCGCGACCGCTTGCGGCTGACCCCGGGCGCACAGGCCAGGTAGTAGTGAGGCCCTACAGGCAGGCCCAGGCCCAGGCCCAGGCGCCGTTGTCGGCTTCGCCGGTTTGTGAGAGGATGCTGGAGTTTGTGGCAGACACAACTCAGGAAGTCAGCGTTCAGGATGCGGAAGTCATCGTCGCAGGCGGCAAAGGGCTGAAGTCGAGGGACGGGTTCAAGCTTGTCGAGGATCTCGCGCGCGAGCTCGGAGCGGCGGTCGGCGCCACTCGGGACGTGGTGGATTTGGGGTGGATAGGCTATTCACACCAGATTGGCCTGAGCGGCAAGACCGTTTCTCCCAAGCTCTACGTGGCAGTAGGAATATCCGGAACCATCCAGCACCTAGCTGGGATGCAGACGGCCGAGACCATCGTGGCCATAAATCGGGATAAGGACGCGCAGATCTTCAAGGTGGCCGACTTCGGAATAGTCGGAGACCTGTTCCAAGTAGTGCCGGAGATCATCGAGAGACTGCAGCGCGCAGAGGCGCAGAAGTCGTCCGATGCGCTCAGGGAATCCAATGCGTCCGGCGAGCAAAAAGCGCAAGGGGCTATGATGCGAGGTGAGCGGTCGTGACATCGTATTGCGCTGTAACAGACAGGATAGTCGAGCGACTGAGGGAGATGGTCGGGCCAGCGGGAGTCGTCCGAGATCGTGAGAAGATGGCTCCATATGCTCACGACGAAGCATCAGAGGAAGCCTACACTCGCATGCCTGATGTAGTCGTCAAGCCGGAAAACGCGGAGCAGGTGCGTCAGATTCTTCGCCTTGCCAACGAGGAACGCGTTCCAGTCACCCCAAGGGGAGCAGGCACTGGGCTGTCTGCAGGATGCGTCCCCATGTGTGGGGGGATCGTGCTGTCGCTCGAACGGATGAACAGAATTCTCGAGATCGACCGGGAGAACCTCTTCATGGTGGTCGAACCGGGAGTGACCACTGGCGAGATACAGAGACGGGCCAGGGAAGAGGGTTTGCTCTACGCAGGCGACCCTTGCAGCGCCGAGAGTTCCCACATAGGAGGGAACGTTGCCGAAAATGCTGGAGGCAATAAGGCGGTAAAATACGGCACAACATCGCGATATGTCTACGGCTTGGAATTGGTGTTGCCCACCGGTGAGCTGACGATGTTGGGCGGCAAGTGCGTAAAGGACGTTACCGGATACGACTTAGTTCACCTGATCGTAGGATCCGAAGGGACGCTCGGGGTCGTTACGAAGATCTGGCTGAAGCTTGTGCCGATGCCCAGGTTCACAGTGGACCTGCTGGCGCCGTTTGCCGACATGCAGACGGCCATTCAAGTGGTGCCGCGGATAATGGTTGACGGCGGCGTGGTCCCAACATCCATAGAGTTCATGGATAGTCAGTCGATCAAGGCGGCGGAAGACTACCTCAATGCCTCGCTTCCGCACAGCGATGCCGGGGCATACGTCATAGTCGAACTCGAAGGGAATAGCGAGGCAGAGGTGGCGACCGACTATGAGAGAATCGGCAAGCTCTGCCTTGAGCACGGGGCGCTCGAAGTGTATGTGGCCGACAATCTGTCGACTCAGGAGCGAATCTGGAAAGCCAGGAAGTGCATTGCCGAAGCCCTTCGAGTCGTCAGTCCTGTCTACTGCATGGAGGACATCACTGTGCCGATATCTGAGATCCCGGCTGTGTTGGACGAGATAGCGGAGATCGCGTGCAGGTTCAAGGTGAAGGTCCCCTGCTTTGGGCATGCGGGAGACGGCAATATCCACGCTACTTTGCTCAGAGGGGATATGGATGATAGCACA
Organism: uncultured Clostridia bacterium; assembly: GCA_964471415.1. Taxonomy (GTDB): domain Bacteria; phylum Bacillota; class DTU025; order DTU025; family DTU025; genus UBA5389. The sequence goes on from CAYYHF010000055.1 coordinate 9,941, forward strand.
TGGTCTAGGATGCGCGATCACGTGCTGACGGAAATGTACTCGGCAACATACAAACACGGCGGGAACATGTCGGGAGAACATGGGATCGGCGCAAAGCGGGCTAGACACCTCGCGCGTCTGATGGATCCCGTTCAGCTCGGGATGATCAGGGCCATCAAGACGGCTCTTGACCCGCGCCTAATACTCAATCCGGGAAAGATTGTCGAGTAGCTGTAGAAGGAGACGGCCATGTTATCTCTGAAAGAGTTTCTCAGAAGCGAAGTTCGTCCAGCTTACGGATGTACTGAGCCCGGAGCTGTCGCCCTTGCCGTGGCGAGGGCGTGCGAAGAGGTCGGGCACGACAATGTAGTGTCCGTAAGAGTTGAGGTAAGCGGCAGCATATACAAGAACGGATTCGATGTCGGTGTTCCGGGATGCGATGGCGCGCGGGGGAACCCAATCGCTGCTGCCCTCGCCGTGCAGTGCGGTCACTCTCAGTACGGGCTCGAAGTGTTGAAGGCCGTTACCCGCGACGATGTAGAGGTTGCCCAGGAGTGGGTCGACAATGGACGCGTGCAGGTGATTCACGATCCCGACCGCTCGGGAGTGTACGTGAAGGCCCAGGTGCGCAGCGCCGAGCACGTGGCGACCTGTGTAATAGAGCATGAGCACTCTCGCATAACTCTGGTTGCCAGGGACGGAGTCGTGCTGGAGCGAGACGGCTCCGGCGCGTGTTCGGGCGGAAATGGGGCATCCGTGCCCGACATGGTGCGCGAGATGTCCTACACCGAACTGCTGAGCCTGGCGGAGCAGATGGACGACGAAGATGTTGAGTTCATCATGGAAGGCGCTCGCATCAACCGAGAGATGGCTGAGTACGGCCTGAGCAATCAGGACTACTCGGGCCTTGGTTTCGGCATCGGCCTAAGTGAGCTGCTACGGCAGGGCCAGATAGGCGATGACCTGGGAAACGCAATACGCCGCTATTGCTACTCGGCATCGGACGCGCGGATGTCCGGCGCGCTGTTACCCGTGATGAGCAGCGCGGGGAGTGGAAACCACGGCATAACCGCCATACTGCCGGTCTTGCTCACAGGAGAGCGGCTTGGCAAGTCCGAAACCCACATAGCCCGCGCCATAGCTGTGAGTCACCTGTCGACTAGCTTCGTCAAGAGCCGGATCGGGCGTCTCTCATCAGTATGCGGATGCGTAGTGGCGGCCGGCGCGGGCGCCGCGGCTGGTTTGGCGTGGCTGATGGGCGGAGGGCCTAAGCAGGCAGTTGCCGCTATGCAGATCGTGCTTGCCGAGACCGCAGGAATGGTGTGCGATGGCGCAAAGGAGAGCTGTTCCCTTAAGGTAGGGATCGGAGGAGCCGAGGCCTACACCGCTGCACTTCTTGCGATGGAGGGCAGAGGAGTGCTGAGGCCGCAGGGAATCGTGGACAGCCGCATAGAGCAGACAGCGGAGAATATCGCCCAGCTCAACCGGGGAGGCATGCGCGATGCCGACAGGGTGATCATCGGGATATGCGAGGCACGGGTAGAGGCGAACTAGCCCGAGCCCATCGCGCCCGCCGCATGCGACTTCGGCCCCAAAAGCGGCCGTTTCGCCGCCCGCCTGGGTCGTGGAACCCAGGCTTGGCGCAAAGGCTGGGTCGTAGAGTACAGGTTCGTGGCGACCAATGCCGCCCGCGGCCAGCAGCAAGTTCCTCCCATACCCGAGCTCCAGCTACAAGGCTCGGGCCGCGGCGCTTCCTTTTGCACCCGCGGCTTGCGCGCCCGCCGCATGCGATTTCGGCCCCAAAAGCCGCCGTTTCGCCGCCCGCATAGGTCGTAGAACCCAGGCTTGGCGCAAAGGTTGGGTCGTAGAGTACAGGTTCGTGGCGACTAACACCGCCCGCGACCCACAGCAAGTTCCCCCCATACACGAGCCCCAGCTACAGGACGCGGGCCGCAACACGGCGTTGACGGCCGTAGCCCGAAATGGCACAACGGAGGGAGGAAAGGAAGGCTATGCCGCGGCATAGCCTTCCTTTACTATACTTGGCCATCGCCTCTGCATGCCATATCGCGCCAGGTCAAAACGCATATGCGGAGCTTGTGGGGACTCCTGTCCTGCGCTGGGGCGTGTTGACTTGCTTCGCCGGTGCGTCTAGACTATTGGAAGAGGGATAAGCAGGCGCTCTGTTGTGGCTGGCCGCCGTCTGCCGCGAGGGTGCACAGCAGGCGGCACGGGTGAACGGGTGCACGGCGCACGGCAAGGGTTCTGCTTTCCTCGTCAACTACATACCTACCCTCCGAGCCAGCGTGCCTCACCCGGCTTTCGGATGGCATCTGGCCGGCAGCCGCGGGCAATAAGGCAAGGCCTGCGGCTCGAGGGTCTGCTGGGAAACCGGCAGGCCTCCCATGTTT
>CAYYHF010000056.1:0-12284 GCA_964471415.1 uncultured Clostridia bacterium
CGATCTTGAGGTCGCGGACGGCAAGATCGCCGCATTCAACGGCAAGCTAGTCCATATCGACAAGGACATGCCGGCGCCGGCCCCCGATAGCCCCGTGGCGGTCACAGCCGAGAAGTACAAGGCCGCGTTGGCCCAGAAGATGGCGGTCAAGGTGGGCACGACCGAAGCGCCGCTTGACGGCGAGCGTCCCAACGTGCGGACTCGTACGACCAACCTGGCCAACCTGATCACCGATGCCATGCGCGAGTATTCAGGAGCCGATGTGGTTCTCACCAACGGCGGCGGAATCCGAGCCAGCATCAAAGCGGGCGACATCACCATCGGCGATATCTACACCGTGTTGCCTTTCACTAACACCATCGTCGCCATCGAACTGACCGGCAGCAGAATCGTGGCCGCCCTCGAGCACGGCCTGTCCAAGTATCCCGAAGCCAATGGCGGATTCTGCCAGGTATCGGGCATGCTCGTCAAGTTCGACCCCGAAAAGCCGGCGGGCTCCCGTGTGGTGCAAGTCCTCATCAAAGGCGAGCCCATTGTGGCCGATAAGCTCTACGTGCTTGCAACCAACGACTTCATGGCGGCCGGCGGAGACGGCTACGTCTGGTTCACCGAGTCCGCCCCGGTGTTTGATTCCGGCGTAATGCTGAGCGATGTTCTGACCGAGTACGTCCAGGCGCGCGGCACCGTGATAGCCCCGACCGAGATAAGAATACAGCCTATCCAGTAGACAGTTCGCAAGATTCAGGCGCGGTCGCGCTGCCCAACGCTACATAACGACACAGCCGGATAGCCGGCACGCGAACCGCAGACGCCCGGGTATCCCCGGGCGTCTGTTCATCTTCGCTTTTGCCTTCCGGATTCGCGATTTCCAGCTCTCCTCAGCGCCGCGGGGCCAGGCCGAAGCTACCCGCTGTAACCGCCGTAGCCCTCCAGGCCCTTCAGTATCTGACGGTACCGCTGCGACAGGGTGGACACCGACACTTCGTATTTCCGCGCCACGCTTGCCTGGGTCACAGGCTCATTCTGCGACACCGCCGATGCGTACTCCACCGCGGCCGCCCACGTGTTGGCGTGTACCACGTTGGGGCGCTCCCGGTCCACATAATCGCACCACATCTTGGCCGTGGCGAATATCTGGTCCTCGGTGTAGCCGTCCCGGCGCATCATCTCATCGAGCAGGCTGGCAACGGACCATTCCTTAGGGCCAAGCGGCCTCGCATCGTCCTTTTCGCGATCCGCCGAATGCACATCCGTGAAAACCAGCTGATCCCATAGACCTGCGACATCTACCCACGGCGCGCCCGCGCGGCGCTTGAGACTCTCGTGGTAGTCAATGTCTTTGAGCAGTTCCTGCACGAGCCTGCGCCCCATTCCCGACCCTACCGCATCGCGCGGGCTCACCCCCTGCAGAAGCGGCAAAGGCATATCGGCCCACCTTCTGTAGTGTTCGACCGCGGCCTCGTATGCGATACTGTCGATTCTTTCGATAGCCTTCAGCCTCTCATCCGGCCGGAGCGGACCCGGTTTGGCCGCGGCGCGTTCGCCCTTGCCGCGGGGGACTATCAACCCGGCCGCTGCCTTGCGAATAAGGCTGACGCATACCCCCAGCGTACTCCGGTTTTCGGCGTAGATTGTGAAAGTATCGCCGCTAAGCGACACAAAAGCGGCGTCTTCCGGGCTGTAGGGGGCGATTCCCGACTGATCCTGGCCGCGCTGAGGCCTGATCCAGGAGAATTCAACCCCCGCGCCTGCGCCGGGCAATACGCTCCGCACACCGCGCATGGCCGATACGGCCTCCACTGCCCTTTGGGCATCGCTCACGCGAACGAAGGACCTGTAGAGATTGCGTCTGGGCAAGGCCCCCTGGTTCTCCGAAGCGCGCTCGGCGCGTTCGCCATCGGAATTCCACGCATACAGCATCAGACGGGCCAACCTGCGCAAGCTGAGGCCGGAGCCTTTCAAGAAGTCGGCCCAATCGCCCTCGTAGCCCTGCGCGCGCAGGTTGCGGTAGACATGCCCCACCACCCGAAGCAGGTATCGCAGCAGCGGCCTGGGGATTTCCAAGGCGGTGGCGCCCACAGTGAACACATCGTCCACGGCGAGCAGCCGCGTCACCATCGCGGACCACCTGGGCGTTCCCACGCCCAGCTCCGGCGCTATCACATCATACATACGCTCTGAGAGCACATCGCGGAGGATAACCCGGTCGTCGGAGACAATCCTTTCCACTTCATAGAGCGACAGCGTGGAAGACGCCCACTGCGCAAGCGAAGCTTCCTCCCACTCGTCCAACTCGCTCTCGTCCATCGATACCAAGAAAGCCCCGATCAACGTCGTTCCGACCTCGTCATCCTCGTAGTCCAGCACCAACCACTCGATGAACTCATTTTCCAGGCCTTCCGGATCATCATCGAACCCATCGTCGACATCGTCTGTATCGCCATCGTCATCGCCCTCAGGCATCGCCTCCGACATGAACCTGCGCAGGCCGGAGGCTGCCACAGCCCCGAACTCCGACACGTTGACGAAGCTGAGCAGGCGCTCTGCGAGGCGCTTGAATCTTATCTCAACCCTCTTCTTTTCGAAGTCAACTACATTTCCTTGTTCCGACACCTGTTGCCCTCCCACTATATGAGCCGAAAACTGGATATCACCTTGTCGAGGACGGGCGCGCACTGAGCCTTGCGCGAACTAGGGCACGCCGCGGTCAGCACGATCACATACTCGCCTCGGACCACCGTGAGCTGGTGGAAGTAGACGCGCTCGCGCAGGTCGGACGAGTAGCATGAAAACCGCATTACCCATGAATCCACGCCGGCGAGCGCCCCCGGCGACCCCGCCCCCTCCGGCCTAAAATCGCCCAGCCCTCGCACGAGCCCGCTGGACACGGTGTGCGCGGACGCTTCCGCATACTGCCTGGCGCCTACCCCCGCGCGCCGCTCAGAGACTGCGTTAACGCTCGCGGGAACGCCGGCCGATACAGACTCGCGAAGACAGATGAGAGCCGAATCCGACTGGCGCTGCCAATCGGCGGGATAGCGAAACGCGAACCCGTATTCCCTGTTGATGTATTCTCGCTCGGCACTACCCGCGGCAATCGCCGCCGAAGCCGATGCAGCCATAACGACCAGCGCGAACAGCGCCGCAATCAGTTTGGCCCGGGACAATCGGAGCAAGCAGAACCGCACAGAAGATCCCCCCTCGGGATAGCGCAATGTCGACTACATTAGCCTATTCTCCGCTGGCCTGAAAACTCCTTGAAGGTCGGCGCGTATCGGCGCCGCGCCGGCCGCGTCCGGAAGGTCCCGCACAAAGGCCCCAAGATCGCGTCCATCGGGAGCGCGCATACCAGGCTCCAGATCGAGCAGAGGAATCAGGACAAAAGCCCTCTCCCACATCCTCGGGTGTGGGATAATCAGATCAGGGCGCTCGACAGAAACGTTGTTCAGCATCAGGATATCCACATCGATGGTGCGAGGACCCCATCTCCCGACCGACCGGTCCCGCCCCAAGGCGCTCTCTATCTCCTTGACCAGCTGCAACAGACCGTCCGGATCCAGCGCGGTCTGCGCCCGGACAACGCAGTTAAGGAAGGCGGGCTGATCAACGCGGCCTATGGGCTCAGTCTCATATACCCGCGACACCGCGTGCTGCGCAAGCCCGGAAGCAGTGTACAGCATTTCGCACGCCCGCTTCAGGTATCCCAGCCGGTCGCCGAGATTGGAACCCAGGCCGAAATAGGCCGGCAACGCACGAGCTCCCAAATGCTCATTCAATTTCGATCACGGCGCCTGAGGTCGCCACGGGAAGCACCATTGTGCGAGCATCCACGCGCACCCGGGCAAAGGCTTCCTTCATGGCCTCCCTAACCGGCTCAGGCTGCGCGTCCTCGCTCAGCAAAGCCATTATGGACGGACCCGCCCCACTCATGTAAGAGCCGATCGCGCCCGCATCGCACGCCGCCTTCATGGCGTTGGCCATCCCCGGCACTATAGCGGAACGGTAGGGCTGGTGAAGCCTGTCGTCCATGGCATACCTCAAGTTGGCGTATTTGCCCGATGCCAGCGAGGCCACGAGCAACGCCGCCCGGCTCACGTTGAACACCGCATCTGAGTGAAGCACATTCGCCGGCAGCACATTCCGAGCCGCCCTAGTGGCCACGAGGAAGTCCGGAACCGCCGCCACCGCAAGCAGTCTCCCCTGCACAGGCACCTTGGCCCAGAGCACGCGCGACCCAACCAGCGATGATGCAGTCACCCCGCCCAATATGCACGCCGCCGTATTGTCGGGATGCCCTTCGATTCTGGCAGCCATGTCCAAGCGCCGCTGTAGGTCGGGTAGTGCGCCCATGAAGGCATCTGCGGCCATAAGGCCGGCTACAATAGCCGCGGCGCTGCTTCCGAGGCCCCGCGCCACCGGTATCCTGTTCACGATACGCACCCTCACCCCCGGCGCCTTCTGCCCCGCCTCGGCGAACGCGGACGCAAACGCCCGAATCGCCAGATTGTCGCTGCCCGTGGGGATCTCGCTCTCATACGGCTTCCCGTCCGAATCAAGTACAACGGCAGTCGATTCCGCTTCACCCGTCAGCTCGAACGTGAGCTCGTTGCGAAGCTCCACGGCAAGCCCCAACGAATCGAATCCCGGACCCATATTGGCGGAAGTAGCAGGGGTCCTAACTACAACCCTATCAACCGGCATACCTTAACACCCCATTCCCCTCGCGTCTGTGCAAGCCTGACCCGATTCCACCAGCCGTGCGATGCCATCGTAGTCGGCGTCCACAGCCGGTCGCAGCGCGGGCAGGCAGTCGATGGCGATCTTGGGATCCTTGAGCCCATTGCCGGTGAGCACGGCCACAGCGCATTGCCCATCGCGGAGCCGACCGTTTCTGGCCATCTTGATCAGGCCGGCCGCCGAAGCGCACGAAGCCGGCTCGGCGAATAAGCCCTCCGACTGCGCAAGCAGACGGTAGGCCTCAAGGATCTCCTCGTCCGTGACCGAATCGATGAACCCTTCCGATTCGTCAGCCGCGGCCCGCGCGCTCTCCCAGCTCGCCGGGTTGCCGATCCTGATGGCAGTGGCAACGGTCTCGGGATTGTCTACAGGCCGCCCAAGCACAATAGGAGCGGCCCCTGCCGCCTGAAACCCAGCCATCCGCGGCAGCGCGCCGATGCGACCGGCGGAGGCGTATTCCCGAAATCCCTTCCAGTAGGCCGTGATATTGCCCGCATTACCCACCGGAATCGCCAGCCAGTCGGGGGCTACGCCCACAACGTCTGCGGCGCCCGAGCTGAGCTGGTCCACTATTTCGAAGGCAGCCGTCTTCTGTCCTTCAATACGCCATGGGTTGACCGAATTCACCAACGTAGCCAGCCCGTTCGCAGCCAGTCTTCTCACAATGGTCAGCGCCTGATCGAAATTGCCCCTGATGGGCACCACCTCCGCCCCGTAGGCGATGGCCTGCGCCAGCTTGCCCAATGCGATGGCGCCATCGGGTATCACCACAATACAGCGGAGATCGGCCCGGGCGGCGTAGGCGGCCGCGGATGCCGCGGTGTTCCCCGTGCTGGCACATATCACAACGCGCGATCCGTCCGAGACGGCCTTCGACATCGCAACCGTCATGCCTCTATCCTTGAACGAACCGGTGGGATTGGCGCCCTCCAGCTTAAAGCGGATGTCCGCCCGAACCCCCAAATGCCGGGCGAAAGCGGGCGCAGGTATCAGAGGCGTGCCTCCTTCATGAAGACTTACAGCAGACGTATCGGCATTGAGCGGTATGAAATCTCGATATTCTTCTATAATCCCTCGCCACGGCCTCATCAGCGCACACTCCCAACAGCTTACAGCTCCACCCGAGCGAACGCGCGCTCGGCGGACATCGTCAGCAGATAGTACGACGCAAAAGAAAGCGCCGCAAAGAATCCCAAAGTGGACCACATCACCAAACCCTGATCAACCTGCGCCGACAGCGCTCTGACGACGATGTAGCCCACAATGACGGCGACACCCGCAACTATCGCCATCGTGATGAGAGCGTTCAGGTTGCTCTTCATCGCCCGCTGAGGGTTGTCCCAGTTCAGGTAGGGGCGCATCATGTCGACATACAGCGATGTCAGCGAAGCCCAGACCGATGCGGCGATTCCCATCAGCGCCCCCATCGCCAGGCCGGTCCAGTCGAGCCTCAGAATGAGCTGCATCACCACGACCAGCGGAACCATGGAGACGAGCTGAAATCCCAGCGTGAACAGGATCTTGCCCACAACTTGGCGACGAGGCGACACGGGAATCACCTTGTGCTGCCAAAACTGCGATCCGTCCCGGGAGAACGCAGAAGACGCCACCGCGTTCAGCCCCGACACAGACAGAATTCCGGCGGCGAACGCCAGCGCCCGCGCCGCCTCGAACTCAGGAGACGCCATGAAAGCCGCAAATCCGGGGATCTCGGCAAACGGACCGCCCGCCCCTGCGCCCGCTCCTCCTCCGGCCACAAACCAAACGGCCAAGAGTCCCGGGAATATGAGCACATTGGCAAGGCCATTCAACACGAAAGTCGGAGTGCGCAGGAACAGCCGCATGTCTTTGAGAGCTATCGCCGACTCCGGCGACCGCTGCGTCCACAAGTCGGGCGGCAGAGCTCGCCCGGATTCGCTCGCGTCCGCCTGCGCCTGCATCCGCCGCCAGGGAAAGCCCGCGGTTCTGCCTCGGGCCCGGCGTCCGGCGGTCGACATCGGCGCCTCGCTTCCGGCGGCCAGAGCCGCATAAAACAGCCAAGAGCCCAGAACCATGGCCAGAGCGAGCGCGCCCGCCGACACGATGATCAAAAGCAACAGATTGCCCAGTCCGGCAGCGGTCCCCGCCTTGGACAGCGAAAACGAAGCCCACAGGCTGGGCGGAAAACGCATGGCCACCGACCGCGACAGACTGTCTTGCACCGTCAGTAGGTAATTCAGCATGTCCGTCTCAGTCTGGGGCCCTTTGTGCATTATGAAGTATTGAAACCAGAGGTAGAGTCCGAAGAAGACCGCAGTGCCCAAGAACATGAAGAAGGTGCGCCCGCGGCGGACATTCACAAAGCGCATGAGGACTATCGCGGCCGCGGCAGCAATGGCCAAAGGTATCATCGGCGTCAGCAGAAAAACCGGGATGCAGGTTATCCAGTAAAGCAGCCCCGCTCCCGAGCGGATTCCATACACACCGAAAGCCGGCAGAAGCACCAGAGCCAGCGTGATGTATTCGTTGGCCGCCACCACCCCGAACCTGGCCAGAACCACCGTTGATGCAGGCAAAGGCAGCGGCGTCAGTATGGACGCATCCCGGGAAAAATAGAAGACGCCTATCACCCAAAATAGCCCGAGTATGAGCACCATGACCTGTCCGGCCGCGATGGCCAGGGTCAGTATCATGCTTCCCTGCCCCATGGCCTGAGCGTTGGAGTACATGGCGTTAAGCAGGAAGACGTACCCCGCAGCCAAAGAGACCACTCCGCTGCCGACCCCGAGCGCAATCACGATCGGTTCCCACAGCCGCTCCTTTCGCACCAGGAAAGTCTCACGGGCGTAGGAGATCCCGAAGTTCACATTGAGCAGGGCCCGAAGCACCGCGAAGAACTGGGACGTCCTCGAAATGCGCGCATCCGGCGACTCGTTCATCAGTCCTCTCCCTCCGTCAGTTCGAGGAAGAGCTCCTCCAACGTCTTCCCCCGAGGGCCCATCGCCGCGCCCGCGTCCCCCGCCCGCGCCGCGCCCGCCTGACGCTTGAGGTCGTCGAGCGTGCCGCAGGCGATAAGCTTGCCGTGGTCGATTATGCCCACCCTGTGGCAAAGCTTCTCCGCCACCTCAAGAATGTGGGTGGAGAAGAACACGGTGCCCCCCTCCTCGCAGTGCCTGTTCATCATCTCCTTGAACAGGTGCGAGCTCTTGGGGTCCAGACCCACCATGGGTTCGTCGAGCACGAGCAGTTTCGGACCTGATAGCAACGCCCCGGTAAGCGCGAGCTTCTGCCTCATTCCATGTGAGTAGCTGGCGATTAGGTCCCGGACCGCGCCCTTGAGCTCGAACATGCCCAAAAACGCCTCGATCCGCTCAGCCCGCTCCGCTGCAGGCACTCCGTAGACATCTCCCATGAAGTTGAGATACTCCGCTCCCGTGAGCCGGTCGAAAAGATCCGGGTTGTCAGGGACGTATCCCATGCGCGACTTGGCCTGAACGGCTTCCTTGACAACATCGCAACCGTCTACAAGCACTCGGCCCGAATCCGCCGTCAGAAGGCCCACGATTACCTTGATCATCGTTGTCTTGCCCGCGCCGTTCGGACCCAGGAAACCGAAGATCTCGCCCGGCCCCACATGCAAAGTGAGATCGTCCACCGCCCGCACGGATCCCTTCCCATAGCTCTTGGAAACCCCTTCTATTCGGAGCAACTGCCGCCCCCCCTTCGCGCTTATAAAGAGTGTATACTCGCGCTACAGGGGTGTCAAACGGGGCCGCATCGCCCATTCCAGTCGTCACAATCCATCCCCACAGCGACCTCACCCACCACTCCCTGGTCCCTGCCAGCTCAGGCATCATCGCATTTGTTTCCTGTTATACCCAGAAATATTCTTCCGTGGCTTGCAGGTATGAGGCCATTGTGCGGAGAATTATGCATTTACGTTTGAGGCGCTGCCTGGATAGGGTCATTATGGGCTCGCCGCACACAACTTAAGAGGAGGGCTCCAATTTGAAGAAGTCTCTTCTGGCTTTCCTGGCTGTTCTGTGTGTCCTGACCGTATCGATTGGCGTCTATTCCGCGAGTGATCTGATACTTGCCACGGGAGGAACCGCCGGCACCTACTACCCGCTCGGCGGGGCCATAGCGAACATCGCGAACAAACGGATACCCAAGATGAACATGGCCGCCCAGGCGACTGGAGCGTCTATCGAGAACATCAGGCTCGTCGCCAAGGAAGAGGTCGACTTGGCGCTAGTACAGAACGACACGGCAGACTACGCCTACAACGGAATCGAAGCCTTCAAGGGCAACCCGACCAAGAGCTTCGGCGCCGTTGCCTCCCTGTATCCCGAAGTGATCCAGTTCGTAGTGCGCGCCGATGGTCCCATCAAGACCTGGGCCGATGTTCGCGGCAAGAGAATCTCCGTGGGCGCCCCGGGCAGCGGGACAGAGGCCAACGCCCGCCAGCTCCTCGATGTGAACGGCATGACATACGCCGATGTCGAAGAGCAGTTCCTGTCGTTCGCCGAAAGCGCCAACCAGTTCAAGGATGGACATATCGATGGGTTCTTCGTCACAGCTGGCGTGCCCAACCCAGGCATTACCGATGTGTCGACCCAACACAAGATCAGAATCCTCCCAATGCCGGCTGACAAGATGAAGGCTCTCACCACTAAGTATCCATTCCTGGTGGCATCCGCAGTTCCGGCCAACTCCTACATCAACCAGCCCGATGAGGCCGCCACACCGGCAGTTATGGCGATATTGATAGCAGGCAACCACGTGCCTGATGAGGATGTCTATCAGATCGCCAAGATCCTCTTCGAGAATGATGGGGATCTCGCGCGCGCCCATGCCAAGGGGGCCGAGATCAAGCTGGCTACCGCTCTCAACGGACTATCGACTCCTTTGCATCCTGGGGCCGCCAAGTACTACAAAGAGAAGGGCCTCATCAAATAAGGCGCAAACAGAAGGCATCAACGTCCCCTGACAACCGGCATGCAGGGTAGCGCAGACCAGCTGTAGGCGCCCCGCGTGCATGACGAGGTGAACAGGAAGCGCGGCAGCGCGGGGAAGAGGCTTGAGGCGCTGCCGCGCGCCCATTCAGACATGAGCGCACATACCGACCGTTTCAGATGGAATGTGATCTTGCTGGCGCTGGTATGTATCGCATCGACAGTGGTCCTCGCCGCGCTCGCACGTCCCCGAGCGATGGTGCTGAAAGCTGTGGCCAGCGGCGGACGTGTAGTCTACGAACGCCGGGTAGACCGGGGAGACGAGTTCGACATAAGCTACACGCATTCAGTAGCGAAAACCCCCGTTGTGGAGAGATTCCGGATCATGAGCGCTGGTCAAATGCTGCTGTACGAAACGGTCTATCAGGACTTCGGCGCAGGTTTGCCGAGCGAGATCGACAAAGGCGCCCAGGTGGAAGTGGGCCCTGACGGGGTTCGAATCACCGGGATGGAGAGAATCATGACCTCGATACCGCTTCGCGTTGGCAGTATTGCACGGCACCAGATCGCATGCGGCAACGATGTGGTCGACCTGATATCCCTGGTAGAATCGGGTGAACGAGTCGACATCGCCGTTGCCGCAAAAGCGTTGTTGCCGTACACGAGGAGGTAGTACTCGCTTTGAGCACCAACGATGACGACCTCAAGAAGTCTCCCAAGTGCGGAAAACCAGAAGAAGAGGTAGACATAGACGAAATACTAGCCAAGTACGACCGGGAATCGGCGACCCGGCATCTGGCCGGCTGGCTGACGTGGGCTGTTAGGATAGTCGCCATAGCGTTCGCCGTCTTCCAACTATACACTGCTATCCGCGGCGAACGCCCGCCCCAGATCCAGCGCGTCACGCACCTAGGATTCGTCTTGGCCCTGACCTACCTGCTGTACCCGCCAACCGCCCGGGGGCGCGATAAGTTCTCCTGGTTCGACCTGCTGCTGGCTGCAGCCGGCGCGGGCGTAGCAGCCTACTACGTCTTCAACTATCATGATCTCATGCTTCGCGCCGGCGCCTACACGAAACTTGATATGGCGGTGGGAGCCGTTGCTATCCTGCTGGTGCTGGAAGCAGCCCGCCGGGTGGTGGGCTTGCCTATCGTCATAATCCTCTGCGTGTGCCTGATATACGCGTATTTCGGCAAGCGGATGCCCGGATTTCTGCGGCACCGCGGAGCATCCTTTGAACGTCTGACGACCCACATGTTCTTCACCACTGAGGGCATACTCGGCATCCCGCTGGGTGTGTCGTCTACATTCATATTCCTTTTCATCATGTTCGGAGCGTTTCTGGAAAAGACGGGCATCGGCCGGTTCTTCATCGACCTCGGCAACGCAGTCGCCGGCAAACAGCGCGGCGGACCGGCCAAAGTCGCCGTGTTCACATCCGCCCTGGAAGGCACGGTTTCGGGCAGCTCAGTCGCCAACACCGTGGGAAGCGGCAGTTTCACGATTCCCATGATGAAGAACCTGGGATATCGGCCTGAATTCGCAGGGGCAGTGGAGGCCGCGGCATCCACAGGCGGGCAGATAATGCCGCCCATCATGGGCGCAGCCGCTTTCCTCATGGCGGAGTTTCTGAACATCCCGTATGTCCAGATCGCCAAAGCCGCCATCATCCCTGCGATCCTCTACTTCACAGGGATCTGGATAGGCGTTGACTTGGAGGCCGCCAAGTCCGGCCTGCGCGGCCTGCCCAAGGAATTAGTGCCCAGCTTCTGGCGGGTCATGCGCGAACGCGGGCAGCTCATCCTGCCCATCATAGGCATGATCTTCTTCCTGACAACCGGACGGACTCCCACCAAAGCCGCCCTGTATGGAATCATACTAGCGGTTTTGGCTGGGGTGCTCAAGAAGGAAGTAGCCGCGACCGATGGCGAGCACAGATCCCACTATACCCAGTTCGACGGGGTGACCGGGATCATCATCGCCTTCCTGGCGGGCGCGTTTGCGCTGCGCGAATTCCTCACGATACCGCTGTGGCACGCCATGCTCCTCGCCGCACTGCCGCCTTTGGTCTACCACGGGGCTTTGAGACTGGCCGCCGGGGGCGATCCGTCCGCGCGCGGAGGCACATTCGCACAGCTGGCAGGTTTGGGCCAGATCATACTGCCGGCGCTCGGCGCCGTCTATATGTTGGCAATCGGCGCGGGTACGCAGGCGACAATCGTGTATGCGGTGGGCATGTTCTTCCTCAGCCAGGCACTGACGGGCGAACCTCAGGTGAGCCTCAAGGGGCTGTTCGGCGTGTTGGAGCAGGGCGCACGAGGCGCGGTAGGCGTGGCGGTGGCCTGTGCAGGCGCCGGCATAATCGCAGGCACAGTCACCCTCACAGGCATCGGCCTCAAACTAGCCACCGGCCTGGTAGACCTGTCCGGCGGCAGCGTCATACTGACACTCTTTTTCACCATGATCACGTCCATCATACTTGGAATGGGCGTGCCGACTACAGCCAACTACATCATTACATCGACAATAGCGGCGCCGGCCTTAGCAGCGCTGGCCATCAACGGAGTCCCGATCGCTCCGATTGCCGCGCACATGTTCGTCTTCTACTTCGGC
>CAYYHF010000057.1:0-12123 GCA_964471415.1 uncultured Clostridia bacterium
GATACGGATCTTTACATCGCTCACGCGAAACAGCTCATGAGCAGACAGGCAGTAGAGCGACCTGTCTACTGCTTCGAGACCTATACCCGCGCTTCGGCAACTGTCTGCGTGGAGCCTGCGGGCGTGTTGATTCTGGAGGGCATCTTGGTTCTCGAGGACTCGCGCATTCGTGATCTGATGGACATCAAGGCTTTCGTCGATGCCGACCCGGATGTCCGGTTCATCCGGAGACTGACTCGGGATGTGAAGGAACGAGGCCGAACACTAGATTCAGTGGTGGAGCAGTATCTCAACGTAGTCCGTCCAATGCATCTGCAGTTTGTGGAACCCGCCAAGAGGTACGCCGATGTGATCATACCCGAGGGAGGCTTCAACAGAGTGGCGATCGAGCTGCTCATTGCTCGCCTCAAGTCTGCAGTGTAGAGCGCAAGCTCCTGCCCGCCCGCGGGAAGAATACTGCCGGGAGTTTCGCACGCAAGGTGCGGTAGCGGGGGGGGGCGCCAACTGATGAATCGCCGTCCATCTGCCGGGTTTGTCTTGGTACAGGCAGCTATCATGATGAGCTTCGCCTTGCTCCTCGGACGGTGCGCATGGATTGGGTTGGTAGACGGAGGCGCGCATGCTGCGCGAGCGGTGCAACAGCGCGCTCTGGACGTGGTGATTTCGCACATTCGCGGGCGGATCTTCGACCGGAATATGCTTCCCTTGGCGGGAGGCGCGGATCTGCAGAGCGCGGCGCCATGGCCGGTGAGGACCATGGCGGTTGTCTTCCCCAAGCTGGTCTCGGGGCCGGAAGATGCCCTGCGCCGTTTGGACGAATTGATTGGCATGCCCGGTGTGCGCAGCGGAAACCCGCGGGCGGTGAGCTTGTCCGGCGAGGCGTTCGCTGAGCTGACATCCGTGGCCCCGAGCGTTCGGGGTGTGGCGCCTCTGTTGGCGCCATCGCGCTACCTTGGGTTGGCATCGCATGTGGTCGGACACCTAGCGTCCACATCGGGCATCGACGTCTGCGCCGGCGCAGGGGCCGGCGGGGGTACGGGCATCGGGCCTGCTGCTTCGACATGGGCGGTCGGCGCGGATGGAATAGAGGCCTCATACGACTGGGCTTTGGGCGGCGATGCGCGCGAGGTTGTGCGGTTGATGTGCGATGCATACGGCCGGGAGATACCTGGACTGGGCGTGCGCGGGCTCACTGTGGGGCAGGCGGCCGGCTGGGTCAAGCTCTCTTTGGACTTGCGCCTGCAGGCGCGGGTGGAGGAAGCCTTAGGCCGCAGAGCTCCGGGAATGGCTGGGGCTGTGGTGGCGATGGATCCGTGGACCGGCGAAGTGCTCGCCATGGCTTCGCGGCCAACCTACGACCCGGACGATGTGGCAGGCTGTCTGTCTCGGACGGACGCACCTCTGATCAACAGGGCCGTTCGGCCCTACTACCCAGGCTCCATCTTCAAGATAGTTGTAGCTGCAGCTGCCCTCTCGACCGGGGTCAGGACCCCCGAATCTGTCTACCGAGATACCGGCAGTATAGAAGCGGGCGGACACACTTTCAGGTGCCACGCGGGCGAGCGCGGCGGCCACGGCGATGTCACGTTCCAGGATGCGTTCATCCATTCGTGCAACACCTCCTTCATTGACGCCGCTGCTGCGGTGGGCATCGGTCCGATACTGGATTTCGGTCGCGCGCTAGGCATCGGCGATCTCGATGTGGCCGCTGCCGTGCGTCTCCCTGGCAGCCTTCGAATGACTGGCGCGCTTCCGGGCGATCGCACCCGCTTGGGTCCGGCTGATCTGGCCAATCTGGCGCTGGGCCAGTCGCTCGTAAAGATCACTCCGCTTGAAGCCGCGGTGATGATGTGCGCCGTTGCTAATGGGGGCCTGCTGCACCGCCCGACACTGGTGCTCGAAGTGTGCGGGCAAGACGGTCGGCGGGCGATGGACGCTTCGCTTCGCGGTGGCCCGAGCGTGCCGGCGAGCGCGGGCCGGCGCGTGTTGCGCGCGGACGTTGCCGCTGCGCTGCGAGCGATGCTGGCCGGCGTGGCATCGCGCGGCACCGCCAGCGCCGCGCTGGGAGGGATGGATGCGGCCGGCAAGACCGGGACTGCCGAGACCGGGCGGGTGAACGAGTCGGGTGCGCCGTTGTTTAACGGGTGGTTCGTGGGGTTCGCTCCTGTTGACGCTCCCCAGCTGGTGGTGGCGGTTCTCATCGAAGGGCCGGAGTCGGGCGCCGTCCGGGCCGCGCCCATTTTCGGCGATATCTGCGAATACGTGGAGAGATCGAGCCCAAGCGGACATGCACGATGAGCCGCTCCGTCTCATAAGCTGACTCTGTATCACCAGACGGAGGTGGCGCATTGTGATCCTTGGAGGCCTGCTTGCTCTGGCATCGCTCTTGGCAAGGGGCGTCATGCTTCTACACGCGTATGTCTCGGGCGGCGGCGCGTTCCCGCCACCCCTTTCCGAGCAGGAAGAGCGGGAGGCGCTGGACCGCAAGGAGGCCGGCGACGAGTCGGCCCGCGCCGTGTTGGTCGAGCGCAACTTGAGACTCGTGGCGCATGTGGTCAAGAAATACGATGTGGTGGGCGAGGATCCGGACGATTTGATCTCCATCGGCACGATCGGGCTGATCAAGGCGATCAACACCTTCGATCGACTCAAGAAGACAAGGCTTGCGACATACGCGGCGAGGTGTATAGAAAACGAGGTTTTGATGTACCTGCGATCCGGGCGGAAGAACCGCGGCGAGCTGTCCTTGTATGATCCCATCGGATCTGACAAGGAGGGCAATGAGATCGTGCTCATGGACGTGCTCACCGGCGAGGGCGACTCCGTGGCTGAGATGGTGGAGTCCAGGATTGAACAGCAGCGTCTCATCGACAAGCTGGAGGAGTTGTCGCCCAGGGAACGGCGCGTGCTGGAGCTTCGGTTCGGCATGGGCGATGTTGCGCGCCAGACGCAGCGCGAAATCTCCAGAGTGCTCGGGATCTCCAGATCCTACGTGTCTCGGATAGAGAAACGCGCCCTGGCCAAACTGCAGAAGGAGATGTACAGGTAGGCGGAGACTTCGCGTCAGGTCCCTCCCTCCTCTCGCACGGCGGCCGCCCGGACAGGACGGTATGCATGGTATAATGAACCGTGGTGAGAGGAGGAAGACAGTCCTGATTCAGCCAGACATGCGTGTAGCCGGCGTTTGGGAGATCGACCTGGACGAGCTGTTGCGCCGTGGTATCGCCGGCATAATTGTGGATATCGACAACACTATCGCACCCTGGGGAGCGCGCGATGTGGCCGAGCCCGCCGCCGGTTGGCTCGCGCATGCCAAGAGCCGGGGCTTTGGTGTTTGCCTGCTTACAAACAACTATCATTCTCGCGCCAATCGGTTCGCTCGCATCCTGGGCCTACCGGTGGTGTGTGGCTGGGTAAAGCCGTGGCGATGGGGCTATCGCCGGGCTATGCAGGTCCTGGGCACTCGCCCAGAATCCACTGTGATGGTAGGCGACCAGCTTTTTACGGACATTCTCGGCGCGAAGCGGTTGGGGATATACGCGATTTTGGTGTCGCCTCTGAGCGATAGGGAACTCCCGCATACCCGTCTTAAGAGGCGGTTCGAACGGTTCCTCCTGGGCGGGAGGGATGATAGCTAATGGAAGCAGAAGCCATGTACGCTCAGATCGTGGTGGATGTGCCCGTGCGCAGGGTGGACAAGTGCTACGATTACCTCATACCTGACCGACTTCGCGGTAGTGTGAAGCCGGGATCGCGGGTTCGGGTGCCCTTCGGGGCCAGAGATGTTGAGGGCTTTGTGATATCCCGGTCGGCGGAGCCCGCGGTGGCGAACGTGCGGGAGATCATCGACTGTGTAGCCGATGCGCCCGCTGTTCCCCGTGAACTGCTGCAAGTGGCGGAATGGATGGCCGATACATACGTGTGCCTGCTGATTGAGGCTCTGCGAGCCATGGTGCCTTCTGGCACCCGCGTTGAGTCATCGGTGGTGGTGCGCTTGGTTGGCTCAGAAGAGGATGCGCAACGCGCCAAGATCACAGACGCGGCACGCCGGGTCTTCGACTATCTTGCGGAGTGCGGAGGCAGCGCGGCACGGGATGAGATCGCGGCGGCGCTGGAGGTGACCAGCGTGTCGAGGCATGTGGCTGCATTAGCCCGAGCGGGGCTGGTGGAGACGGATACCGAATGGGCTCGTCCCAAGGTGCGAGCGCGCCGAGTGAGAGCATTTGAGCTCGCCTTATCGGCCGGGGACCCCGGCGGCATTGCTGATCGGCTCGCCGGATCTAGCCCGGCGCAGGCGGCGATAATGCGGGTGTTCGCGCAGGGCGGCGCCGCGCCGGCGGCGATCCCCAGGGTGGAGCTGCTTAAGTCGGCGGGCTGTTCTGCATCGGCCCTCGATGCGTTGGTACGCGCGGGTTTGCTCCGGCCTACCCAGGTTGCTGTGCGGCGGGCGCCCACCGGGGGCCTGTCGATAAGCCGCAGGCCTGCGCCGAAGCTAACACCTGACCAGGAGCGCGCGGTTGAGAGCATCCGCGCAAACATGGATTCGGGCGGCGGCGTGATTGTGTTGCACGGGGTGACCAGTTCGGGCAAGACCGAAGTCTACCTTCGAGCTTTTGAACATGGGATTGCCTGCGGCCGCCGGGGCATACTGCTTGTTCCGGATATCGCGCTCACGCCCCAGATGGTAGACAGGGTGATCTCGAGGTTCGGACCGGACCGGGTGGCTGTGCTCCACAGCGCGCTTGGCGCGGGCGAACGACTAGACGAGTGGGAGCGAGCGCGTTGCGGCGAGGTGGATATCGTGGTGGGCGCGAGGTCCGCGGTGTTTGCCCCCATTCCGTCTTTGGGACTGATAGTAGTGGACGAGGAGCATGACGGTTCCTACAAGCAGGACGAATCCCCTCGCTATCATGCGCGGGACGTAGCAGTGTTCAGAGCTGCGCAGGTGGGCGGCACGGTGGTGCTGGGCTCGGCGACTCCGTCTCTTGAGACCTACTGCCGGGTGGACTCGGGCGACTACGATGTAATCGATCTTCCACGGCGCATTGACGACCGTCCGATGCCCGAGGTGGCTATTGTAGACATGCGCTCGGAGCTTAAGGCGGGGAATCGAACTATCTTCAGTCGTCTGCTGAGGGCCCGCATCCAGCAGACGTTGGACTCTGGGCATCAGGCGATTCTCTTCATGAACAGGCGCGGGTTTTCCACATTCGTGCTGTGCCGCGAGTGTGGGCATGTGATGGTCTGCCCGCACTGTGATGTGTCGCTGACGCTTCACGGGTCTGGGTCGCGCTGGTCGGAGTTGGTGTGCCATTACTGCAACCATTCTGAACGCGCCCCGGATATCTGTCCGTCCTGCAAAGGCACGCATATCAGATACTTCGGCGCTGGCACCGAGCGAATCGAGGACGAAGTCCGCAAGTCGTTTCCCGAGGCCCGGGTGGCGCGCATGGATGTGGACACCACCAGGCGCAAGGGTGCGCACCGAGCCATACTGAGCGCTTTCAGGGCTGGGCGCACCGACATTCTCGTAGGGACCCAGATGATCGCGAAGGGGCTGGATTTTCCCAGCGTGACGCTGGTGGGAGTGGTATCGGCCGATACCGCACTGAACCTGCCCGATTTCCGGGCGGCAGAGCGGACGTTCCAACTCATCTCGCAGGTCGCCGGCAGGTCGGGAAGGGGAGACGCGCCCGGAACGGTAGTGGTGCAGACCTACAGCCCCGAGCATTACTCGATTCTGTCTGCGGCGTCCCACGATTACCACGCATTCTACGAAGCCGAGATCGCATCAAGGCGGGAGGTCGGGTATCCGCCTGCGCGCCAGATGGCCCGGATCTTGCTGCGTGGGCTGGACGAGTCGGCCACGGCGCGCCACGCGGGCATGATCGCGCGGGCCTGCCGCGAGCTGGCCTCTGTGGCGGACGGTACAGTCGAGGTGCTGGGCCCGGCGCCGGCGCCGATCCGCAGAATCGCCGGCAAGTTCCGCTGGCACGTGCTGCTGCTTTCCAGCGATTCCCGTGCGCTGCGTGAAGCGGCCAAAACTGCGTGCGCTGCGCCGCAAAGAGCGGGGCGCAGCTCGGGCGCTGGGATAACTGTGACCCTGGATATCGAACCGTCCGCGGTCCTTTGACGCTCGCGGGGTTCATTGAGTTATAATGGTGTGGCAGTACGATGTGGCATTGTGGGAGGCAGGGTCTGTTGATTCTGGATATACGTGAAGAGGGCGATCCGGTGCTTCGCAGGGTGGCTGCGCCGGTGGCTGAGATCGATGACGAGATGCGCCGGCTTGCAGCCGACATGCTTGAGACTATGTACAAAGCGCCTGGAGTGGGGTTGGCCGCGCCTCAGGTAGGCACGGCGGTTCGCCTCATAGTCGTAGACGATGGGGGTGGGCCGCATACGCTTTTCAACCCTGTTGTAATGTGGCGTCGAGGAGAGGTGTGCGAGGAGGAAGGGTGCCTGTCAGTTCCGGGGGTCGTGGGGAGAGTGAAGCGAGCGGCTCAGGTGGAAGTTGCCGCGTACGACAGATCGGGGCAGAGAATCGTGGTCCGCGGCGATGATCTTCTGGCCATCATCCTTCAGCACGAGATCGACCATCTAGACGGTGTGCTGTTTATCGATAAGGCTGAGAGCATCAGGAGCGCCCAGGACAGCGCTGCGGAAAGCGCCGCGAAATCGGAGGGCGTGTAGGCATTGCGAGTTGTTTTCATGGGTACTCCCGGGTTCGCCGTGCCCACTCTGGAAGCTCTGGCTGATGCGGGGCATGATATTGCGTGTGTGGTTACACAGCCCGACAGGCCTGCCGGACGCGGCCATCGGCTTGCGCCTCCTCCTGTGAAGAGCGCGGCGCTCAAACTGGGGTTGCCGGTGGCGCAGCCGGAGAGGGCGCGGGACGCCGATTTCATCCGGGACATGCGCAAGTTGTCGCCGGATGTGGCTGTGGTGGCCGCTTTCGGCCAGAAGATCACCGGGGAACTGCTGGCGATTCCCGCACACGGGTTCGTGAACGTGCACCCGAGCTTGCTGCCTCTGTATCGGGGCGCGGCTCCAGTGCAGCGCTGCCTGATCAACGGAGACCGAGTAACCGGAGTAACCGTAATGTACATGGACGAGGGATGGGACACCGGCGACATTGGCATCTGCGAGGAATATGCGATCCCGGATGACCCGTGTGCCGATGCCGGTTGGCTTGAGGACTCTCTGGCGCGACTTGGCGCGGAACTGATGGTGCGGTTTCTTCGTTTACTTGAAGAAGGGCGAGCGCCCCGCGCGCCTCAGGACCACTCCAAGGCCAGCTATGCGCGGAAGATCGCTCGGGATGAGCTTGAGATAGACTGGCGCCGCGGCGCCGTGCAGCTGTGCAATACTGTGCGTGGACTGGCGCCCGACCCGGGCGCGCGCACCGCGCTGGATGGGCAGTCGCTGCGCGTGCTGTGCCTGCGACCTG
The DNA here is from genome assembly GCA_964471415.1 of uncultured Clostridia bacterium. GTDB lineage: Bacteria > Bacillota > DTU025 > DTU025 > DTU025 > UBA5389. The sequence continues at coordinate 7,451 of CAYYHF010000057.1, forward strand.
TGCACCGGGAACAGATGGAGTCGTTGCTCGAAACCGGGGCTTGGGGTGCTCGGGGGGCTTGGGACGCGGCGCTGGAGCCGGGGACGATACTGGTAGGCCCGGGCGGTCGTCTTGTAGTCGCATGCGGTGAGGAAGGCCGGGAGCGGGCGGCGCTCGAGGAAGTTCAGCCATCGGGCAAGAGACGCATGACTGGGGCGGAGTTCGCCAGAGGACGGCGTCTTGCCGCAGGCGCCCGGCTCGGATGACAGTAACTTATAGGGGGTGACGCGGGCGATGTATCCGTTCTTCTATGATCCAACTTATATTCTGGTTCTGCCGGCGTTCATCTTCGCGCTGTGGGCGCAGGCGCGAGTGCAGTCGGCTTTCAGGAGAGGCTTGAACGTTCGCTCCAGAGTGGGCATCACAGGGGCGCAGGTGGCCGGGGGGATCTTGTCCGCCGGCGGCGTGGAGGATGTAGCTGTGGAGCAGATAGGGAGGCCTATGGGCGACCATTTCGATCCACGCAGCAACACGGTGCGTTTGTCGCCGCAGATCTACGGTGGGACGTCCATAGCCGCATTGGCCGTTGCCGCGCACGAGTCGGGTCACGCTATTCAGTACAGCCAGGGCTACACTCCGCTTTCAATCAGGCAGGCCATACTGCCTGTAGCCAGCTTTGGCTCAACAATGGCGCTGCCCCTGTTCATATTGGGCATGATCCTGGGCAGTCCCGAGATCAGCCGGTTTCTGATGAGCCTGGGCATATGGCTGTTTGCAGGAGCTGTGGCTTTTCAGATCGTGACGCTGCCGGTGGAGTTCAATGCTAGCCGGCGGGCCATGGCGCTGCTCGCAGAGGGCGGCTATATTACCGATGCCGAGGCGCCGCAGGTGAAGAATGTGCTGAATGCCGCGGCGCTCACTTACGTTGCGGCTGCAGCGGTGGCCCTGACCCAGTTGTTGCGACTGCTGGTGCTCAGGGGCAGCCGGCGTGACTAGGCGTCCCGACTTTCGTAGGGCCCTTGCCGGGGGCAGGGACCTTGCGGTTGAGATAGTGTACACGTGCGACCAGGACGGGGCGTTTGCCCACGCTGCCTGGTCGCGCGCCTTATCCGGCAGGGACATCGATCCGCGCGAGCGCCGTCTGGGCATGGAGATAGCCTTCGGTTCGATACGCCGAAAGAAGACTCTCGACTGGTACATAGCCAAGGCGTCCGAACGGCCCGTAGACCAAATTGACGCCCTTGCCCGCGCCGTGCTGCGCACCGGTGCCTATCAGCTCCTGTTCATGTCGCGCATCCCGCCTCATGCAGCGGTGTCGGAGGCGGTGGAGTCCGCCCGCCGACTGGGGCACGCGGGGACGGCCGGGTTCGTCAATGCGGTGCTGCGCCGCATCGCATCGCCTGGGTTTGACCCTGCTTTTCCAGACCCAGCGATCCAGCCCGTGAAGTCGCTGGCGGTGAAGCTGTCCTATCCGGAGTGGCTTGTCAGATCGTGGATCGGCGAGTTCGGACCGGAGACGGCACTACGGATGCTGGAGGCGGGGAATGAGGCGCCGTCAGTCATGCTCCGCGCCAATGCGCTTCGCGTGAGCGCAGACCGATTGGCGGAGGCGCTGAGGGGCGCCGGCAGGCTCGCCGACAGCACAGGCGAGACGGGCCGGGCCACAAGCGAAATGAGCGAAACGATCCAGGTCCAGCCCGGGCTGTACGCGCCTGAGGCGCTGCGCGTCATCGGGCCCATAGAATCCGTGGAATCGCTGCCGGGGTTCGAAGAAGGGTTCTTTTCAGTACAAGACGAGAGCTCCATGCTGGTCGCGCATGCGATGGGCTTGGGCTCGGACCTAGCCCCGGACGTAACCCCGGACGTAGCCCCGGACCTGGACTCGGGCTTAGGTTCGGGCCTGAGGCGAGCCCGAATCATAATCGATGCCTGCGCCGCTCCCGGAGGCAAGGCCACGCACATCGCTGAGCTCACGCAGGATCAGGCGCGGATCATCGCATGCGACATCTTCGCGCGAAAAGTGGAGCAGATCAGGCAGTCCGCTCAACGGCTCGGCCTTCAGTCGGTGGAGGCGGTGGAGTGCGATGCCCGCGAGCTCGCGGGCGAGTGGTCGGGAAAGGCCGATGCCGTGCTGGTGGATGCGCCATGTAGCGGTCTTGGGGTGCTGGCGAGGCGGGCCGACGCGCGCTGGCGCAAGGAACATGCGGATGTGGCCCGGCTTGCGAGCCTACAGGCCGAGATTTTGGACGCCGCAAGCGCGTGCGTTGCTCCAGGCGGCGTGTTGGTCTATAGCACCTGCACGGTGGGCCGGGCCGAAAACGCCGACCAGGTAGAAGCGTTCCTCACATCACATCCTGCTTTTCGCCCATCCCCGCTGGCGCCGCATATGCCGTCCAACGCGGCAAGAGCTATGTGCCACGGAGACTCGCACACGCTGCAACTGCTGCCCGGCATATCCGGAACTGATGGCTTCTTCATAGCGCGGCTGGTGCGGGCTTTCGAGTGAAGGCGAATGGGCCCCGCCGGGCTGCTCCTCGATACGCAGCGTAGTCAGCTTGAACGCGGCGGGGCCGAGTTCGCAGTGCTCAGTAAGCCCTGGCAAAATAGACCCAAGCACTTGCGTCCTTCCCACAGCGGACGCACTTTCCGGGCTTGACCGGTCTGTCCATGGGGATGCACCTTATGGTGGCGCCGGTCTCTTCCTTGATCGCGACTTCACACGCCTGGTCGCCGCACCATGGGGCGTCCAGGAAGCCTCGACGGGTTTCCAGGATGTGCTTGAATGCATCGTAGTCCTCAGTAACCCGTGTGCTGTCCTCAGTGAAGCGCTTGGCTTTGGCGCAGAGCCCTGTCTGCACATCGTCAAGCAGTTTGCCAACGGCTGTCTCCAGACCATCCATGGGTACTGCCGCTTTCTCTCCCGTATCGCGCCGAACCAGGATGACCTGACCAGCCTTGACATCCCGAGGGCCGACTTCCAGCCTGATCGGCACTCCTCTGAGCTCCCATTCATTGAACTTCCAGCCCGGGGAGTATTCCTCCCGGCAATCCGCTTCCACGCGGCATACTTTGGAAAGCCTCGCCTGAATGTCCTGGACGGCCGACAGAACCGCATCGCGGGAAGAGGTCGCCAGGATAGGGACGATCACTACCTGGACGGGCGCTACCTTCGGGGGCAGGGCCAGGCCGCGCTCGTCGCCGTGGACCATGATTATCCCTCCGATGAGTCGCGTCGACACGCCCCATGATGTCTGCCACACGTACTTGAGCTCGTTATCCTCGTCGAGGTAGGTGATGTCGAAGACCTTAGCGAAGTTCTGCCCGAGGTTGTGCGAAGTTCCGGCCTGCAGAGCCCTGCCGTCCGTCATGAGGGCCTCTACGCAGTAGGTGCGAACCGCGCCCGCGAACTTCTCTCTCTCCGTTTTCTGCCCCGCTATCACAGGTATGGCCAGATCCTCGGTGAGGAACTGCCGGTAGACCTCCAGCATCGTGAGGGTCTCTTCCTGCGCTTCCTCGGCGGTGCGGTGGCATGTGTGCCCTTCCTGCCAGAGGAATTCCGATGTCCTGAGGAAGAGACGCGTAGTCCTCTCCCACCTAACCACATTTGCCCATTGGTTTATGAGGACGGGGAGGTCGCGCCAGGACTTAATCCACTTGGCGTACATGTGCCCGATTACAGTCTCCGAAGTCGGCCTGACCACTAGTGGTTCGGTGAGTTCCTCATTGCCTGCCCGAGTCACCCACGCCACCTCAGGCGCGAATCCCTCTACGTGTTCGGCTTCCTTACGCAGGAAGCTCTCGGGAATGAATAGCGGAAAGTAGGCGTTTTTGTGGCCGGTGGCTTTCAGGCGCGCGTCCAGAAGCGCCTGCATGTTCTCCCAAAGAGCGTAGCCGTAAGGTCGTATGACCATGCAGCCCCGCACGGGGGCATAGTCGGCAAGCTCTGCCCTGAGGATCACATCGATGTACCACTGGGAGAAATCGTCGGTCTTTGATGCTATGTGTTGAACAAACCCTTCTTGGTTTTCCACAGCCCGGTATTACCTCCTTGTTGATCAAGACACTTGCCAGGGCAGCGCATCGTGTATCCCTCCGCATCAACCTTGCTGCAGCCCGCCCTGAGAGAGTCCGGATGGCATAGATCGCAATCGATCCTAAACCAAAAAACGGCCTCCGCCCTGTGAGGGCGAAGGCCAAAACCTCCGCGGTACCACCTCGCTTGACGCCACGTGATCAGACGCGATCCTGATCTTCGCGGCGACCCGCTCTTGCCTGCGCCGGCTGGGTCAGTTACGACCCACGGCTCCGGGCGCAGTCCCCCGATAACGGCGGGAATCCGTCGGATTCGTCATCCGCAGCTCCAGGGTGGGATGCTCGCCAATCCGCGCGGCGGACCTTCCAGCCGTGGGTCCGCTCTCTGGGCGCCGGAAATGACCGCGACCCTTTCATCGCCTATTTGGACGTGATTCAAGTGCCCTAAACATAGCACACAGCGGACAGAAAAGCAATCCTCACCAGCCCTCGCCAGCCCTCGTGCAGGACTCCGCCAGAGCCGCACTGTTGCGCCAGCCTGCCTGCGTATGAGAGCCGTCATGATCGTCCATCGGTTACGAACCGGGCCCTGCTGGTCATGTCCGTCCGATGCTAAAAAACGACTTTGACGGGAACCCGGTCCCGGGAGTGGGAGCCGTCAG
>CAYYHF010000058.1:0-12001 GCA_964471415.1 uncultured Clostridia bacterium
CATGTTTGGAAAGGAGATGTGTTAGTGTTGTATGGATTGTCCGCATCGTTGTCCAGATCAGCGTCTGAGGCGCACGCGAAGCTGACCATGCGCGTTCTACTCACCGTTCTTCTGCTCGCAGCTCTCACCGTTTCTGTAGGCGCCGCCCCTCTCGGCGAGGTGATCCTCGCAACCACCACCAGCACGGCTGACACCGGTCTGCTTGACGTGCTTATCCCAATCTTCCAGCAGAAGACCGGCTACGTTGTGAAGACTATCGCCGTTGGAACCGGACAGGCTCTGGCCTTGGGCAGTCGCGGAGAGGCGGACGTGCTTCTGTGCCATGCGCCTGCATCAGAGCTTGAGCTGGTGGAGAAGGGCGATGTTGTCGAGCGGAAACTGGTGATGCACAACGACTTCATCATCGTGGGCCCTGCCGGCGACCCGGCCAAGGTGCGTGGGCTCAAGTCGGCCGCTGAGGCGTTTTCGCGAATCTTGGGCACGCAGTCGGTATTCGTCTCCCGCGGCGATGATTCCGGAACCCACAAGAAGGAGAAGGCGGTGTGGGCCAAGCTCGGTACAGCTCCTGCCGGCAAGTGGTATGTGGAGGCGGGCGCGGGCATGGGCCGGACCCTCAGCATCGCTTCGGAGAAGGACGGCTACACTCTGACCGACCGCGGGACTTACCTGGCGTTCAAGGATACCCTGGCCCTCGACATACTGTGTGAAGGCGATGCGATTCTGCTCAACATCTACCACGTGATGCAGGTGAATCCCGTGAAGTTCACCAAGGTGAATGGCCCTGGCGGCCTGGCCTTCGTCGAGTTCATGGTATCCCCTGAGGTACAGGAGATCATCAGTACCTTCGGTGTGGACAAGTACGGAGACCCTCTGTTCTTCCCTGACGCAGGCAAGAACGTGGACGATCTCGGGAAGTAGGCTGACGGTGGACCTCATTGCAGAAGGCATATCAAAAGCCTTCTGGCTGTTGGTGAAGGGCGATCGTGATGTATTTCAGATCGCCCTCCTCACGCTCAAGGTATCGGGCCTGGCGACCCTGATAAGCCTGGCGATCGGCGTCCCGTTGGGCACAGCCCTTGCTCTCGGGCGGTTTCGCGGTCGCGGCGCTGCGGCCAGCATCGTCAATACCGGCATGGGTCTGCCCCCGGTAGTTGTGGGGCTTTGGGTCAGCATTATGCTCTGGAGGTACGGTCCGCTGGGGTCGCTCCGGCTGATGTACACCCCTGCTGCAATGGTGATCGCCCAGACGATCATCGCTCTGCCCATCATAACCGGGCTCACCATGTCGGGCATAGGCCAGCTCGACCCGGGAATTCACATTCAACTCCTATCGCTCGGCGCTACGCGGCTGCAGCTTGTGTGGCTTCTTGTGCGCGAGGCCAGGCTTGCCATTTTGGCGGCGGTGATCGCGGGGTTCGGCCGAGTGATATCTGAGATCGGAGCATCGATGATGGTAGGCGGCAATGTGGTGGGGCATACCCGCGTGCTGACCACGGCAACGTCCATGGAGGTGTCGCGGGGCAACTTCGGCGAGGCCATCGCGTTGTCGTTGATACTGCTTGCCATAACGCTGACGATTACATCGTGGCTCACGCGTCTGCAGCAGAAAGGCGGGCCGATGCGATCATGATCAAGCTGAAAGATGTGAAGGTCAGACGCGGCGACCGACTTGTGCTCGATGTTGCCCACCTCGAGATAGGGCGGACAGAGACCGTTGCGATCATAGGACCCAACGGCGCCGGAAAAAGCACTCTCCTACAGGTAATGGCATGTTTGCTTCCGTTTGAATCGGGCGAGGTCGTGATCCTGGGCGAGCGCATACAGCGCGGCGCCGACCTCATACGGATCCGGCGCCGCACGGCGATGGTGCTCCAGAGAGCGTGCCTGATCAACACCTCAGTCTATGAAAACGTGGCGTTGGGCCTCAGAATTCGGAAGACGCCCGAGGCCGGGATCTCAAGGCGCGTGGCGCGCGCGCTGGACGCCTTCCGCATAGAGCACTTGGCCAAGCGGTCGGCCCGGGCGCTCTCCGGCGGCGAGAGCCAGAGAGTCAGCTTGGCCAGAGCATTCGCCCTGGAACCGGAAATACTGTTTCTAGACGAACCCTTCAACGCGCTGGACCTAGCAACCAGAACAACGCTCCTGCGCGAAGTGGGTGAAGCGGTGCGCGCCTCGGACGCCGCCACTGTCTTCGTGACTCATGATGTGACCGAGATCCCGTTTTTCGGAGACAGGACGCTTGTTATGGACCAAGGACGTATTGCAGCAGACGGCAGTATTCGCGATGTGCTCTCGCGCGAAACGGCGGGCGCCCTCGCACAGCTGCTGCGTTCTGCCAGATGGCTTTGGCGCAAGGACGGTGACGATGACGCTGATGTCGCTTTTCCTGTCGCTGACGCCCAGGGATGAGGCGTGGAGGAAGCTCTGCGAGCATATGGAGCCCGGCCCGCGGGCGACTCGGACTGTGCCGCTTGACGATGCGGCAGGCCGAGTTGTGGCGCGCGATGTGGTATCCCCCGCCGATTTGCCCGGATTTGCAAGATCCACAATGGACGGATACGCCGTGCGCGCCGCCGACACATTCGGCGCGTCCGATGCGCTGCCTGCGCTTCTTTCCGTGGCGGGGGAGGTTCGCATGGGCCGTGCGGCGCATATGGAGCTGCCGCGTCATTCGTGCGTCCGCACGGCAACGGGCGCAATGCTCCCGCCTGGGGCCGATGCAGTGGTGATGGTGGAGCTTACGGAGAAGCTAGACAGCAAGACCATCGCTGTGCTGCGGGCGGTCGCTCCAGGCGAAAACGTGGTCGCCGCAGACGAAGACGTGGCATGCGGGGAGACTGTTTTGCGCCGCGGACATCGGCTGCGCGCGCAAGACATCGCAGCGCTGGGCGCGACCGGGGTGTTGGAGGTTGAGGTGTCGGTCGGCCCCAGGGTGGGTATCATCTCCACAGGCGATGAGCTTGTGGATGTAGAGGATACGCCCGCCCCCGGCCAGATTCGCGACATGAATTCTCATGCCCTGTATGCCGCCGCGAGTCTGGCAGGCGCGCGTCCGGAGATCTTGGGCATCGTCCGCGACGATTACGATGTTCTTGTGCAGGCAATGCGCGAACGCCTGTCCTCTGTGGACATGCTCATCGTGTCAGGAGGCAGCTCCATAGGCGCTCGGGATTTCGCTCGCCAGGCCATCGACGCTCTGGGCCAGCCGGGCGTTTTGGTGCACGGGGTAGCCGTCAAGCCAGGTAAACCCACGATCCTGGCGGTGGTCGATGGTGTGCCTGTGTTCGGCTTGCCGGGCCACCCTGCATCGTGCCTCACCATCTTCAGGCTCTTTGTCAAGCCCGCTATCGACCGATGGATGGGGGCCGAATCCGAGCTCGGTGGGGCTGAAATAGCGGCGCGCATGGGCGCCAATGTGGCCAGCGCCGCGGGCAGAGAGGAATACGTGCCTGTGAGGATCGCGTTGCGGGATGGGCAGGTCTGGGCCGACCCGATATTCGGCAAGTCCGCCCTCATATCCGGGCTTCTCAGAGCGCACGGCGTGGCCAGAATGCCTGCAGGGACGGAAGGAGTCCAAAAGGGCGATGCCGTTGCCGTCTTGAAGTGGGGTGATTTTGGAGGTGGATAGTGCGAAACGCGATGTCTATCTGAATCAGGAGCCGCTCGAGGAGGCAGTGCGCAGGTTTTTTGCTGCGCTTGCACAGGAGGCGGGCGGGGCCGGGGGAGCCGCCGGCGAGGTCGCGGGCTGGTTTCCGCTTCCTGGAGAAACGGTCCCTGTGGATGTGGCCGCATTGGGGCGCGTTACCGCGCAACCGGTGTTCGCCAGGATTTCGTCGCCTCACTACCACGCGTGCGCCATGGACGGAGCGGCGGTGAAGTCGGCGGCAACCTTCGGGGCCAGCGAGCGAAAGCCTGTAAGTCTCAGTCTGGGCGAGGACGCCATCATGGTGGACACAGGCGATCCGCTGCCCTTCGGTTTCGACGCTGTTATCATGGTGGAAGACCTAGTCGAAACGAGCGATCAGGCCGTCACGATAATCGCGCCGGCGAAGCCGTGGCAGCATGTGCGCACTGTGGGAGAAGACATTGTCGCCACCGAGCTGGTGTTGCCTGAGAACCATGTCATCCGGGCGGCGGATATCGGCGCTATGCTGGCCTCCGGAGCGACCGAAGCGCTAGTGCGGCGGCGGCCCAGGGTTGTGATAATCCCCACAGGCGACGAGCTGGTCGCCCCGGGCTCGGAACTGAAAACGGGCGACATCGTCGAGTTCAACTCCAGGCTCATCGGCGCTCTGGTGAACGAGTGGGGCGGCGAGCCGGTGTTTCATGAGATCGTGCGCGACGATCTCGATGCGATCGCGCAGGCTGTGCAGGAGGTCGCGCATGGGGATCCCGCAGAGGGCGGAGGCGACATCGTGATTGTGAACGCAGGCTCGTCTGCGGGACGCGAAGACTACACCGGCGCAGTTCTGGGCAGGCTCGGCAGGGCAGTCGTGCATGGAGTGGCCATCAAGCCGGGCAAACCCACGATCTTGGGCATGGTGAACGGCCGACCTTTCATCGGCGTTCCGGGCTATCCGGTGTCGGCGGCGCTTGCGTGCGAGCTGTTCCTGAAGCCGCTCATGGCCAGAATGCTGGCGCGCCCTGTGGACCCGCTTCCCAAGGTGAACGCCGTAGCCGCACGGCGCATAGTGTCCACGCCCGGTGTTCGGGAATTTGTCAGGGTCAAGGTGGGCGATGTAGGCGGCAAGCTTGTGGTCGCCCCGCTGCCGCGCGGCGCGGGCGCCATAATGTCGCTTGTCAAAGCCGATGGAATCGTGCAAATTCCTCCTTCCGCCCAAGGTATCGACGAAGGGGCTGTGGTGCAGGTGGAGCTGCTGCGCGGTCTGGAGCAGATCCGGCGCACCATCGTGGCCATCGGCAGCCACGATCTGGCCCTGGATATCCTGTCGACCTTCCTGGCCCGCGCTTACCCCGGCATGAGCCTGGCCTCGGCGCACGTGGGCAGCATGGGCGGGCTGATGGCCATGCGAAGGGGCGAGGCCCACATAGCGGGCACTCACCTGATCGACGAGGAAACCGGAGAATACAATGTCCCCTACGTGAAGCGGCTGCTTGAGGCGAAACACTACGCCCTGGTCAACCTGGTCCATCGCGAACAGGGGTTCATTGTGCCCACGGGCAATCCCAAGAGAATTGGTGGATTCGCCGACCTTACGAGGGCCGATGTGGTCTTCGTCAACAGGCAGAGAGGCGCGGGCACCAGGGTTCTGCTCGACATGGAGCTAGGCAAACTCGGCATCGATCCGGACGCGGTGAGGGGCTACTCCCACGAGGAGTACACCCACATGGGGGTGGCGGCTTCAGTGGCCAACGGCGCGGCAGATGTGGGACTGGGTATTCACAGCGCGGCTTCCGCCCTGGGGCTGGACTTCGTCCCGGTGTCGACTGAACGCTACGATCTGCTCACGACACGGGAGTTTTTGGGGTCGGACAAGATGTCCGCATTGCTCGCGGTGATGAGATCCGATGAGTTCAAGCGTGCTGTGTTGGGCCTGGGGGGATACGATGTTTCCGACACTGGGAAGGTAGTGTGGCAGGGTTGAGCGAGCTGATCGATGGATTTGGACGTCGAATAACCTACATGCGGGTCTCGGTTACCGACAAGTGCAACCTGAGATGCGTATACTGCATGCCCGCCGAGGGGGTTAGGCCCAGGACCCACCATGAGATGCTCAGTATGGAAGAGTTTGCCCGCGTGGTGCGAATAGCATCCGAGCTGGGCATATCCAGAGTGCGGATCACAGGCGGCGAGCCTTTGGCAAGGAGGGGCGTGACCGCGCTGGTGCGCGCGGCGGCGGCTGTTCCGGGGATACGCGATGTGTCGATGACAACCAACGCCGCCATGCTTGAGCCCGTGGCGGACGAACTGGCCAGGGCAGGCCTGAGTAGGGTGAACATCAGCCTGGATTCTCTTCGGGCCGACACTTACGCATATCTGACGCGCCGAGGCGACCTGTCATCGGCTCTGGCGGGCATAGCTCGTGCAGAGCGCGCGGGTCTTGCTCCCATAAGGCTCAATGCGGTAGTGCTGCGGGGCGTCAACTCCGATGAGATCGAGAGCCTGGCCACCCTCACTCTCAGGCATCGCTGGGATGTAAGGTTCATAGAGTTCATGCCGTTTTGGGGCAACGGCGCTCTCTATGGGCAGGACTACGTAGTGCCGATAGATGAGATCAGACGGCGCGTGCAGGCGCTTGGCGCGAGCGATGCGAGTGATGCGAGCGGCGCGCAGTGCCCGCTGCCCGATGCCGGCCCCGCTAGCTACTTGCGGCTTCGCGGCGGGCTGGGGCGGGTGGGCTTCATATCCCGAGACGGCGACGAGTTCTGCGACAAGTGCAACAGGATTCGTCTGACCGCTGACGGAATGCTGAGGCCGTGCCTGCTCTCTGAGGCAGCGGTGGACGTGAAGGAGGCCTTGCGCGGCGGCGCCGGGGATGACGCCATAGTGCGCCTCATCCGCAGGGCGGTGATGATGAAGCCTGAAAGCGGCAGAGCGAGGGGCGGCGCTGCAGCCTGGGCGGCCCGGCCTCTGTCGCAGATAGGCGGGTAGGAGGCTTTGCGATGGCTTGGGTTGAAGGAAACGAAGGCCGGACTTCCGGCGCGGTCTCCGGCCTTACCCACATAGACGAGTCGGGCAAGGCCCGTATGGTGGATGTATCCGACAAACCCGAAACGGTCCGCGAGGCCGCGGCCGAATGCCGAGTGACGATGGCCGCCAGCACCTTGGAGTTGATCCAGAAAGGTGAGGGCCCCAAGGGCGAGGTGTTCGGAGTGGCCCGGGTGGCGGCGATCATGGCTGCCAAGAACACGTCTTCGCTGATTCCAATGTGCCACCCGATTGCCCTAACAGGCATCGATGTGGATTTTGCCATCGATGAAGAGGCGTGCGCGGTGGACATTAAGGTGACGGTGCGCACCCGGGGCCGGACAGGCGCCGAGATGGAGGCATTGTGCGGCGCATCGATGGCCGCTCTCGCCGTCTACGACATGTGCAAGGCGGTTGACAGGTCCATGGTCATAGGCCGGCTGAGGTTGGTGCACAAGTCAGGCGGCAAGAGCGGCGTATTTGTGCGCGCGGAGGATCTCGGGCAGGAGTAGGAGCGGGAGGCGGAGCGGCGGTGAAGGGTGTTGTAACAGCTGTATGCATCAGCAACACAAAGGGAGTGCCCAAGCAGGATGTGGGCCAAGTCAAACTCATAGAGGATCACGGCCTCGACGGCGATGCGCATGCGGGGCCGTGGCACAGGCAAGTCAGCCTGCTTGCTGAGGAGAGCATAGCCAGGATGCGCGCCAAGGGCCTTGACGTGGGTCCGGGCGCCTTCGCGGAGAACATCACCACGCGCGGGCTGGATCTTCCCAGTCTTCCCGTAGGGACCCGGCTGGAGGTTGGGCCGGAGTCGCTGCTGGAGGTGACCCAGATCGGCAAGGAATGTCACGCCAAGTGCGCTATCTTTCAGCAAGTCGGCGAGTGCGCGATGCCGCATGAAGGCGTGTTCGCCAAGGTGATCCGGGGAGGCGTGGTGAGCGCCGGCGACAGTGTCAGGGCGATCCATCCGGTGCGAGCGGCTGTGCTGACTGTGAGCGACAAGGGTTCGCGCGGTGAAAGAGAGGACGCAAGCGGCGCGCAGATAGAGAAAATCATATCCAGTATCGGCGTTGTAGTTGAGAGGAAGGTCGTGCCTGACCAGTTCGACACGATAGCCGAAGAGCTTCGCCGGATGGCCGACAAGCCAGGGGTGAACTTGATTCTCACTACAGGCGGCACTGGGCTTTCTCCCCGCGATGTCACCCCTGAGGCAACCCTTGCGGTCCTGGACAGACTGGCTCCCGGCATCGGCGAGGCCATGCGGGCGGCCAGCATGGCCAAGACCCCACATGCCATGCTGAGCAGGGCCGTTGCAGGCGCGCGCGGTCGCGTCCTCATTGTGAATCTGCCGGGCAGCCCCCGGGCCGTTCGAGAATGTCTGGAGGTGCTGATGCCCGCTCTTTCCCATGCCGTTGCCACAGTAAGCGGCGCAGGCGGGGAGTGCGCCAGGTGAGCGCAGAATAGACGGGATAACCTGCGATAATCGAGATCGTCGCAGATAGGCAGGAACGTGTTGCCGCCGCGACGAATCCGTGCACCACCGAAGGGTGTGCGCATAGATGGGTTCGGGGATGAAAGAGCGCAAGAGGAAAGACTATTACGGGATCATCGGCGTTAGCCGCCGCGCCGGCGCTGACCAGATACGCGCCGCTTATCGCGCCAAGGCTCGCACATGCCATCCTGATGTGTGTGACGATCCCAGCGCTGCCTGCGCGTTCGCGGAGCTCGCGGAAGCTTACGGTGTGCTCAGCGATGCCGAGAGGCGGAGAGACTACGATGCCGCGTTGGGCAGCGAATTCCTTCCTGAGCCTGTTCAGCGCATACTCGACGATGCCCTGCGGCGCCTGCCTGAAGACCCTCTTCCTTTTCTCATGAAGACGCTGCAGATCATCGGCATATCCATTGCCGCGATCCTTCTCGTCCTGGCGATCCTGTATATCCTGTAAAGACTATCCAATGTCTATCGATGTTGACCGCGGTTGTGGCTGCACAGCTCAAGCTGCAGATATGGTCGTATGACGGCGATTTCGCCGCGCTCGGATGCAGCCTTCGGCATAGCGCTTGCCGTTGCGCCCTACCGCGATCCTCGCGCCGTTCGGCTTCCGGGCTTTTCGGCCGGGAGTCTGCCCTCGCGGCAGAGCGGGCATGCGGAGGCTTCCCACGAGGGGATCTCCATACTGAGCACCGCGGTCTGCTTCACGCCGAAGTCTATGGCGCCGTTGCTTCTGTCTACCAAGACGCCTACTCCGGCTACGTGTGCTTGGTGCGCCCTTACGACTTCCATCACTTCGCGGACTGACCCTCCGGTGGTCACCACGTCCTCCACCACCAGCACTCGCTGGCCCGGCGTGATCGCAAAGCCGCGGCGCAGTGTCATCACATCATCCTGACGCTCGGCGAACAGGCCGATTGTGCCCAATTGTCTGGCTACTTCGTATGCCACGATGATGCCCCCCATGGCGGGGCCGATGACTAGGTCGATCCCATCGTCTACGAAGTGGGCGGCCAGATGTTTCGCCAGCCTTTCGGTGTGCTCCGGATGCTTGAGCACTTGGGCGCATTGCATGTAGGTGTCGCCATGCCGCCCGGAGGTGAATATGAAATGCCCGCGCAGCAGGGCGCTGGAAGAAGTGAAGATGTGGAGCGCTTCGTCCGTGGTCAGCAGGGCGTCAGGCTTCGTGTTAGTCATATCTCAAACCTCCGTATCCTCAATCTCCTCGGCGATGCGCATGGCAGCTTCCACCGGATGAGAAGCGCGGGTTATGGGCCGCCCAATGACGATGTAGTCTGCGCCGAGCCTTATTGCGTCCTGCGGGGTCGTGATCCGCCTCTGGTCGTTTGCGCCGCACCACACGGGGCGGATTCCCGGGGTCACTATCGCAAAGTCTGGGCCGCACGCGGCGCGCACTGCCGATATCTCGTGCGGCGAACAGATCACGCCGCCCGCGCCGGCCGTTTCGGCTATGCTCGCAAGGCTAGCGGCAGCGCTTTCAACTGACATGCCGCTGATCAGCAATTCCTCCTCCAGCTGGCGCTGGTCGATACTGGTCAGGACCGTGACGGCCAGCATGATCGGCGCGGCTTTGCCTGAGGCGGCCGGTTTTCTCGGCTTGCTCCCATTGCCCCGGTCGCCCCCATTGCCCAGTTCGACCGGGCTCTCGCCCATTTCGGCGCGAAGCGCATCGGCGGCTGCCGCGATCATCGCGCTGCCGCCCGATGCATGCACGGTATACATGAAACAGCCCAGGCGAGCCATGACGCGGGACGCTGCGGCTACGGTGTTCGGGATATCGTGGAACTTGAGGTCGACGAAGACACGGCCGCCTGCGTCCTGTATCCGCCTGACGATGTCCGGGCCAACGCTGTTGAAAAGCTGCATGCCTACCTTGAAGGCGCCTACATGCGCGGCAAGCTCCCGCACGAGCGACATAGCCTCCTCTGCATCGCCTACATCGAGGGCCAGTATGATTCGGTCTTTTGCCTGCATCTGTCGGGCTCCTTTCATCTTGAGACTGTATCGGTTCTGCCCAGTGCGGCCAAATGCCGGCCGGGGGCCGCGGTCGGTAGTCGATGGCCTGCGCGCTACACTATCGCCGCGCCCACTATCCGACTTACGCTGCTCAGGTTGTGCTGGGCCAGGTAGTCCTGTATTCCGTCTATCACATCCCGGGCCAAAGCGGGGTTCGCGAACGTGCCCGTCCCTATGGACACTGCAGTTGCCCCGGCCATTAGGAACTCGATGGCATCGCGCGCGCAGATGATGCCGCCGCCGCCCAGGATTGGCAGGTCGACTGCTTTCGCGACCTGGTACACCATACGCAGAGCAATGGGCTTGATGGCCGGGCCGGACAGCCCGCCGAATACGTTGCCCAGCACAGGGCGGCGCGCCTCGATGTCAATGGCCATCCCAAGTAGGGTATTGATCATGGAGATGGCGTCCGCGCCCGCATCCTGCGCCGCCTCTGCGATGGCGACGATGTCGGCAACGTTGGGAGACAGTTTGGGCATGACAGGCAACGAGGTGGCCTGCTTGACGGCGTGTATTACTTTGGCGATGGACGCGGGGTCGGCGCCGAAGTGCATGCCGCCTTGGGCTACGTTGGGGCAGGACACGTTCAACTCGATGCCGGCTATGCCCGGAGCTGCATCGAGCGCCGCCGCTATTTGAGCGTATTCGTCGACGGTATCGCCGGCGATGTTGGCGATCACCGTTACGCCGGCCTTGTGCAGCTGCGGCAGATGTTCCCGGACGAACGCCCCAACTCCGGGGTTCTGCAGGCCGATGGAGTTGAGCATGCCGCAGGGGGTCTCGGCGATGCGGGGCGGCTTGTTGCCCGAGCGCGGCAGGAGGGTGGTGCCTTTCACGCACACCGCTCCGACTCTGGACGGGTCGATCAGGCCCTCGTAGTCGAATCCGTAGCCGAATGTGCCCGATGCCATCACCACCGGGTTCGCAAGCACTATCCCACCCAGATCGATGCGGAGATCGACCCCATCTACACGCATTCGGATTCCTCCTCGCTGTCTACATCGTCGTCGAGCGCTTTGCACAGCTCTACCTGGCCGATTGGGAAGACAGGACCGTCTTTGCAGACTCTGGCATAGACAGGGTTCGCTTCTGCACCTAGACCCGCTCGGGGCGGGGTCTTCAGACGGCGGGCGCATCCAAGGCATGCTCCCACTCCGCAGGCCATGGCGGTCTCGATCGATATCTCGCCTGGAATGCCGCGCGCTGTTGCGAACTGTTCCACAGCCGCCATCATCGGCTCCGGGCCGCAGGTGTATATGAAGTCGATTTCGCGGATCGCCTCAGCGGACGGCTGCGCTGTCAGCAGATCGGTGACAATTCCCGCCAAACCGGAGCTGCCGTCCAGGGTTGTGGTGAACAGCTCTATGCGCTTGCCTGCGCGCGCGCTTTCATTCATCGCAGCCAGGCGGTTGCGGGCTGCCTGCGTCTCGCTTGCTGTATTCGCGCCGTAGAACACCCGAACGCTGCAGCCGGCGCCTGTTAGGGCGCGCGCTAGGTAGACCAGAGGGGCGATGCCTACCCCGCCCGCGATGAGCAGGGCGTGCGTGGCGTGCTGGTGGCGGGCGCCGCGGCTTTGCGCAGGGGTCGGCAAGGAGAAACCTCGGCCCAGGGGGCCCAGGATATCGAGGTAATCGCCCGGGCGCACATCGGCCAGCAATGCTGTTCCGGCGCCGCGCACTTTGTAGAGGAAAGTCGCGCGCGAGCGGTCTCCGGTGTTGTTCGCATTGCTGACATGGCCATCGCTGTTACAGCCGCTGCCGCTGCAGCTGCAGGCAGGTCCTGTGACATCATATATGCTGAGCGGCCGCCTAAGCAGCGGTTTC
>CAYYHF010000059.1:0-11722 GCA_964471415.1 uncultured Clostridia bacterium
ACATGGACGGCACCGCTATCTACCAGGGCGTGTGCGCCATATTCATCGCCCGGGTGTACGGCATTCCGCTGGGACTGCCCCAGTACCTGATGATCATCGTCACCGCTGTTCTGGCTTCCATTGGAACGGCCGGAGTGCCGGGCGCAGGCATGATCATGCTTGGCATGGTTCTGCAAACGGTAGGACTGCCGGTTGACGGCATAATGTTGGTAGCCGGCATCGACCGCATTCTCGACATGATCCGAACGTGCATGAACGTCACCGGCGATGCCGCAGGCGCCATCGTAATCGCAGCCAGCGAAGGCGAACTGGCAACGGTCACGCCCGCGCGCAGACGAGGCGCGGCGGCTACGAGGTAACATTTCCGCGGCCAATGGTTGGGCAGTAGATAAGGGAAGTACAAGAGGCGGGATCGCGGCACTCGCAGGGCGCGAGCGCCGGCCCGCCTCTTTTCGCATCTCTTGACGCTAATTCCCGCGGGCGAACCTCACCGCTGCAATCGCCAGGGCCAAAGTGGCGTCCACCACCGGCACCGATATGTCGCCATCCCCCAGTATCAGAGGGATCTCGGTGCAGCCGGCGATCACCGCCTCTGCGCCGCAGGAGGCCAGGTATTCGCCGGCATCGACGGCAAGCCTGCGGATGTCGGGCCCTGTTCGACCCGCCTTCACCGCGAAGATGGCCTCCGTGGTCATGTCCTGATGTTCCTGGTCAGGATCCATAACCTCCATGCCCTTTTCGGCAAAGGTCTGATGGTAGATGCCGATTTTCACCGTGGACGGCGCGGCCAAGAGCCCGATTCTCCTAATGTGGGGCCAGTGCTCGGCCGCGTATTCCGCGGCGGCTCTCATGATGTGAAGCACCGGGATCCTCACGTTCGCCCGGATCTGGTCATGCCAAGCGTGCGCTGCGTTGCAGGGCATGACTATCAGGTCCGCCCCGGCTTGTTCCAACAGTCTCGCTGAACTTACCAGATAGGGCCCGGGGTTCTCCCCGCCCCTCATGATGTGGGCAGTCCGGTCGGGGATTTTCGAGTTGCAGTCGATGATTATCCTGAGGTGTTCCTGGTCTTTCGTAGCCGGCGTAGCCCGAAGTATCTTCTGGAACAGATCTACCGTGGCGCCCGGCCCCATGCCGCCCAGTATTCCTATGATCTTCTCCCCCACGTCCAAGCATCCCCTCTTCACCTCAAGAATGGCCGGTAGGAAAGGGACCATGACCTGAAACAGTAAGGGTTTTTCTATCTCTGCACCAGGTTTTCCTGCAGACCTCTTCAGCCATTTGGAGTTAGCTGTCTGTCACGAATAGACATGTGTCTGGCGGTTCACACGAGGCCAGTTGCGGGGGATAGGCGCCCGCCATCTGACGTATTCAAAAGGCCGGCAGATCGGAACGCGTATCCGATCTGCCGGCTCCGGCCCAGTCTGTTAGGCACTTTTCTGCGCTGCTCTGCCGGCTTAGGACCTGCCTACTTGGCGGTCGCCGCATCCGCCTTTATCTGAGCCAGTTTCGCCTCGAGAAACTCTCGGATCCACTTGTCGGCGAGTTCGGCGGGGCCGCCGAGTATGCGAGCGCTCGTGGAAGATATGTGTGCCTTAAAGTAGTCCACAGCGATCTGCATCGCGCGAACTGCATCTTCCTTCGAGAGCTTCCCATCTGCGGACGACTGCCTGAGAGCATCCACGAATGTCTGGTTGGCGGCGTGGACCGCATCCACACCCACAATCTCGGCTTCCGCTATTGCGGACATGATTAGCTCCCGTGCAACTGTGTTCTCAACACGCTTGGCCTGTTCGCGCAGGTACTTCGTCGCCTCATGCAGCAAGATCAACACGAGCAGCATGCCGATGCACGCCAGAATCTCCAAAATCCGGACCGCGAGCTCGTCCCACACCATCAAGCACCTCCCAGCATTACTGGGGCAGGCGCCGGACGTCATCGATCGTCATCCCATTGCACACTGCCCGCTCCTGCTTTCGACAAGATACTTCCGAATCCTGCCGAAACAGGCGCGCACAACCAGTCCCGCCCCGGGCGCTACAGCGCTTCCGCTACTGCCTGTATCGCCGCCTCCAACGCCGCTGTCACACACCCCTCGGACATGCTTGGAGTCTGGTCCTTATCCACCACCTGCTCGGGAAGATACGGAACGTGGATGAAGCCCACCTTTGTCTGCAGGCCGCGGGCAGCCACGAAATGGCAGGTGGAGTAGAACACGTGGTTGCACACGAAAGTTCCTGCTGAGTAGGATACAATCGCGGGTATCCCCTTCCGCCGCACAGCTTCCACCACTTCCCGCACGGGTATGGAAGCCCAATAAGCAACGGGACCTGCAGGTTCTATAGGGGCGTCCAGGGGGCGGTTGCCGAGGTTATCGGCTGTTCTCGCATCGTCTAGGTTCAGGGCCACTCGCTCTACGCGTATCCCGTAGGCTCCTCCTGCCTGTCCAATACTGATGACCGCCTGAGGCATTGTGTCTAGGATCGCCTGTTGGACCGCCCGAGCAGATGCGCCGAATACCGTTGGAATCTCGCGTGTAGCAATCTCCACGCATCGTCCCGCCGCAGACCCTGAGCTTGCCAAGTGCTGCAGCGCTCTGGAAGCGGGGTTGACCGCCTCGCCTCCGAACGCATCGAATGCCGTAACTAGTACTGTCAACATGAGTTCCCCTCCTCGTTACGCAGAATCCTGCATTGGCGGGATTCGACACAAGTAGCATCCTATCCCTTCACCCGCCGGGGTGTTCCGCGAGAACACGTGTAACTTTCTCCCTGTCCACTGCTAAACCAACTAGCCAAGTATGCCGATATACTAGTAAGATTGTACACATCTAGAAGTACCCTGCTGGAGGCTGATAATATGAAATTCAGGTTCTCTGCCAAGCTCGCCTTGGTGCTGGTCATGGTGGCTGTCGGAGTATCCGCGACCATCGGCATGATGTCGATCTTAACGATCAGGAACGATGTGACAGCCCTGGTGAACACGAGAGTCAAGCGGGATCTGGCAACGGCCCGCGACATCATTGACAAGAGATATCCGGGCGACTGGTCTCTTCAGGGCGATCAGATCCTCAAGGGCAACCATATCGTGAACGGGGACTACGAGTTGATTGACGAGATCGGGCATCTCACAGGCAACACTGTCACAGTGTTCAGGGAGGACACCCGGGTATGCACCAACGTGCTGACGGCCGAGAACAAGAGGGCCGTTGGAACCCGTTCATCGCAGAATGTGGCCGATGAGGTCCTGAAGGGGGGCAGGGATTACGTAGGCCGCGCCAACGTGGTGGGGCAATGGTATCAGACAGCGTACGAGCCTATACGCGATGCCCATGGCGACATAATCGGCATGCTCTACACAGGTACGCCCAGCAAAGACTATGATGACTTAGTGGACGGCTACACGCGAAAACTGCTTTTCGCTGTGGCGGTGGCGATAGCGGCGGTAGTGCCCATTGCCCTTGCGGCATCGGCACTGATGACCAAGCCTATCCGTGAGATAGTCAGAGTAGTGGGAAACGCGGCGCAGGGTGATCTAAAAAACGATGCCGCAGTCATCTCTCGGGACGAGTTCGCCGATCTAACCCGGACTTTCAACTCCATGCTGGGTAAGTGGAGAAGCATATTGAACAGCATAACGTGTGTCAGCGCGGACGTGGAGCGTGGATCGCAGACCCTAATGTCCGATGCCCAGGAGCAGTTGCGCCTGACCGCAGAAGTGCAGGCGGCATTCTCCGAAGTGGCTGGGGGCGCCCGAATGCAGACAGATCAGATGCACGGGGCCAAGATTGCCATCGACCAACTGTCGGCGGCAATAGATCAGATAGCCACGGGCGTCCAGGACCAGACCGCAACTGTGGCCAGCGCCGGCGACATGTCAAGATTGATGATGGAGGAAACGCGGGAAACCGCCGAGGTTGTCGCCACGGTGAGGAACGCCGCCGAAGAATCGAGGCAGGCAGCGGCGAGCGGCTACAAGTCCATAGAAGCGGTCATCGCGGGCATGCCCAAGCTGGAAGCCGGGTTCAACTCGACCCTGAGAAGCGTCTCGCATCTGGACGAAGGCTCACGGCGGATCGGCCTCATAGTCGAAGCCATCGGCGACATCGCTGACCAGACCAATCTTCTAGCGCTAAACGCCGCCATAGAAGCTGCGCGGGCGGGAGAGCACGGCCGCGGCTTTGCAGTTGTGGCCGATGAAGTCCGTAAGCTAGCAGAACGCTCCAGCCAGTCCGCCAACGAGATCAGCACCATAATCCAGGAGCTATCACAGGCCATTGAAGTGACGATCAAGGCCGTTGAGAGCAACAACGCCTTAGTCAGCGAGAGCAGCAAGTTGGCGGAGGAAGCGAGTGAGACGCTGAATGCCATAACGTCCGCTTCGGAAAGAGCGGCCGCAGCCGCGTCTTCGCTTATCAGCGTGGCCGATGCCCTACGGGAGCGAAGCCAAAGCGTTGGCGATGCCATGGCCGGCCTCGCCGCCATATCCGAGGAGAACAGCGCCTCGGCAGAGGAGATCTCCGCCAGCACAGGCCAGATAGCGTCCGCCATAGGGAACGTGACGCAAGTAACGATCGAGAACAGCGAGCATGCGGCCTCTGCTGAGAAGGCGGCCATGGCGCAGAATGAATCCATCGAGGCTGTGCGGCAATCGGCGCAGATGCTGTCGAGCTCCGCGCACAAGCTGAACGAACTGGTATCGTACTTCACGACTGCATAAGCAGCGTCTGGGAGGCGATGCGGATGGCTAATGCGGTTTTCGGAGTGTTCATGGGGATTTTGGCCGTACACCTTTTGGCCGCAGCCGCGGATAACGTGAGGGTTCGGCGCATAACCAAACCCGTTCTGATGCCGCTGCTGCTTCTATGGTACCGATTACAGGCCGCCGCGCCCACGGCCCTTGTTATGCTGGCGCTGGCGGCAAGCACCAGCGGCGACATGCTCCTGCTATGGCCCAAAAGACCGGGCACGTTCATAGCCGGGTTAACCTCGTTCCTCACAGCCCACGCCCTCTACATCGCGGCGTTCGCAGCCGATATCCCGCGCGCAGGCGGGCTGCCCGCTTGGTTCTTTGTCGCGATCATTCCCTACGCGCTCTATTGCATTGGGCTCTTCCTTGCGCTCAGGCCGTACCTGGGCCCGATGAAGGCGCCCTTCGTCCTGTATTCCGCCATCATATCGGCCATGAGCCTGATCAGCTTGGCGCGCAGGCCCGCATTCGGCGCCGGCTTCTACATGCCGGTCATCGGATCGCTGCTGTTCATGGCTTCTGATACGATACTGGCGGTAGATACCTTTAGGTCCAAGATCCCCGCGGGCGACACATACATCATGGCCGCCTACGCGGCGGCCCAAGTGCTGATCATCGCAGGCCTGGCCATATCGTAGATTCACGCAGATCCGCGGCAACGCCGATGCGTCACTCCGTCTGGGCCGAACCGCAGAGAGACTTGGCGATAGTCGCCCCAACCCTGGCGTTGTTCTCCAGCAACGCCAGGTTGGCTTCAACTGAGCGGCCTTTGGTGATCTGTGCCATGCTGGCCAGAAGGAATGGAGTCACGTCTTTGCCGCGCACGCCCCGGTCATCGGCCTTACGAATCGCCGACTCAATCGAGGCGTTGATCTGCTCGGGCGGAATCTCGCTCTCCGCCGGAATCGGAGCGACGACCAGGAATCCTCCGGGCAGACCCAGCCGTTCTCTGGCGATGAAAGCGCGAGCTATGACATCAGCCGATTGCGCCGAGTAGTCAAGCGTCAGTCCAAGTCCGGAATCGCGGGAGTAGAACGCGGGGAACACATCAGTTTGGTAGCCAATGACACAGACCCCCACGGTCTCCAGGTATTCCAGGGTCTTGGGCAGATCCAGTATCGCCTTGGCGCCGGCGCACACCGTGATGACGCGCGAACGCGCCAGGCTCTGCAGGTCGTGAGAGACATCGAAGCTCCGGTCGACTCCACGGTGCACACCGCCGATGCCGCCGGTGACGAAGACACGTATCCCAGCCCGTTCCGCGATGGCCAGTGTACCTGAAACAGTGGTTCCGGCAGATGCGCCCGAGGCCACTACAAAGGCCGCGTCGAATGCCGAAGCCTTCCGGGCGCATCTGTCGGCGGCCAAGCGATCTATCTGGATCGGAGTCATCCCCACATGCACAACCCCATCGATGATGCCGACCGTTGCCGGAACGCAGCCCTCCTCCCGCGCGATCTCCTCCACTCGAAGAGCCAAGCTCACACTCTCTGGATACGGAAGCCCGTGAGTCAGGACCGTAGATTCGAAGGCTACGACTGGGTTCCCTAGTTCAAGCGCCTGCTGGACGTCGTGCTTGACTGATAACTCATAACCCATACAGCTACTGCCCCCGCCCACTGTGACGTTGCCCTTCATTCAATTCTATGCAGAACTCGGGAATCCTCCGGCAGCAACTATCTTCACGATTCGAACAAAGCTCAGAGGACTAACCGGTTTGCTGGCGAATAAGACTCCGTGGCCCAATGCAATCGAATTCGCATGACTGAGGTGATTAGCCGCCCATGGAGTACTCTATCCGTTCGCCCCGACTAACCGGCGGGAAGGCCAACGACACCAGGATTCTCAAGAGCATAAACGTACTTGCCGTCCTTGACGTGTTGCGCAGCGCTTCGGGGCTATCGCGCGCCGACATTGCACGCGCAACCGGGCTTACGCCCGCTACAGTGTCGAGTGTCGTATCCATACTGATATCCGCGGGAATAGCGCGGGAAGTGGGGCTTGGCGAGTCCGGCGGCGGTCGCCCCCCTGTACTGCTGGAGTTCAATCCGGATGCGTTTCACATCGCAGGCGTTGACCTCGGGGTGAGCAAGGTCATCTCGGTGGTGACCAATCTCGAGGGCGAGGTAGTATCGCGCGCGCGACTGGAGATAGACGCCCACGCTGGGCCGGAGGCGATAGTGTCGCAGTTGTTTGGGGCAACGCATACTGCTCTGGCCGCGGCGAGCGCGGCCGAGCGCAGGATTGCCGGCATCGGCCTCTCAGTCCCAGGATTGATCGACGCTGAAGGCGGCGTCTCGGTGTTCGCGCCTAACATACCGGGCTGGGCTGATATCCACATCGCCCAGAGGTTCCACGACGAATTCAAGCTTGCTTGCTGGGTGGAGAATGACGCGCGCGCTATGGCTATCGGCGAGGCGATGTTCGGAGCGGCACGAGGCTACCAGAACATACTCTGCGTGAACGTGGGGCGCGGCATCGGCGCAGGCATCATCGTGGGAGGTGAGATCTATCGAGGCAAGCAGGGCAGCGCTGGAGAACTAGGGCACATGACCGTGGACCCCAATGGCCCAATGTGTCCGTGCGGCAACCACGGATGTCTTGAGGTCATGGCGGCAGGGCCGTCCATCGCCGCCGCAGCCATCAGGGCAGTGTCCACGGGCGCGAGCACAAAGATACGGGAGCTGGCCGGCGGGAGAATCGAGGAGATAACCGCTGAGGTAGTATCGGCAGCCGCCGATCAAGGCGACACCCTGGCACAAGGGCTGATACGCGAGTCCGGCAGGTACCTGGGCATAGGGATCGCCAACGCCGTGAACCTGCTGGGCCCGGAGATAGTGGTCATCGGAGGCGGGGTGGCCCGCGCCGGCGAGATCCTCTTCGATGAAGTCCGCAGCACCGTGAAGAGGCGCGCGTTCACTACCATGGTGAACCTCCCGCAGATCGTCCCGTCCGACAAGGGCGAAGACGCGAGCGCCATCGGTGCCGCCGCCCTGGTCTTCGAAGAAATGCTGGCCGTGGGCAGGATCACGGATTTGGTGCGCGCGATGGAAACACGCGAAGGTGCTGGCGATGGCGCAGGCGAAAACGCTGGCGCAGATGCGACTCCGATGGATACTATGTCCCGATAGTCCTGGGGGTGATCGCACGATCGATACCAACGGCAGTCACGTTATGGAAAACGAGTTGACATCGGGTGCGCTTGAAGTTCAGCACAAACTGGCTCAGACGCGCGAGCTAATGCGCACTCTAGGTCTTCGCGCCCTCGTCCTGGGCCGCGCCGACAGCTTCGCCTGGATTACTGCGGGCGGCGACAGCCGGTGCGCGTCCGCTACCGACATGGGTGTGGCATCAGTAGTCATCACATCCGACCGACAGTTCGTCCTCACATCCAACATAGAAGCGGAACGAATCGATGAGGAGGTATTGGCGCATCTCGGGCCCAGTCGCATGTTCCACACCATTGCACACCCTTGGTATGATCAGTCCGCCTCGGCGATTTTGAGGGGTCTGGCCAAGATAGGAGTGCTACCGGAAGATCACTATGGCGCCGATTTTCCACTTCAGGGATCAGAGCCTGTTCATCCTCTCTTGGCATCGCTGAGAATACCATTCACCTCCTGGGAAGCACAGCGCTACCCGGGCATAGGCAGGGGTGTGTCCCATGCCGTGGAGCGGGTGTGCCGGCAGATTCGGCCCCAGATGACAGAACGGGCCATTGCGGGGGCAGTTGCATCGGAGCTGATGACATCAGGCTATACGCCCACAGTCTTGCTGGCCGGCGCCGATGAGCGAGTCTATGCGAGACGGCACCCCATACCCACTGACAGACCGCTCGATCGCTATTGCATGATAGTGGTCTGCGCTCATCTGGGAGGGCTTACAGTGGCGCTGACTCGTTCAGTCCATTTCGGAAAGCCGGCGGCCGAAATCGCTGCGGCGCACTTGTCGGCCGCCCGCGTAAGCGCGGCCATGATAGCCGCTACCAAGCCAAGCGCATCGTATCAAGACGTGCTGGCTCAGGCGGAAGCCCAATACGAAGCAGAAGGGTAT
The DNA here is from genome assembly GCA_964471415.1 of uncultured Clostridia bacterium. GTDB lineage: Bacteria > Bacillota > DTU025 > DTU025 > DTU025 > UBA5389. Next base: position 8,803 of record CAYYHF010000059.1, read on the forward strand.
CCCGGCGAATGGCATCGCCATCACCAGGGCGGTCCCATTGGGTATCAAGACCGTGAGTTTCTGGTGATACCTCACGCCGCCCAAGGAACCATCCAAGCAAACACGGCTGTAGCATGGAACCCTTCTGTGCCAGGAGCGAAGTCCGAGGATACGCTGCTTCTGCGTGCAGATGGAGTGGATGTTGTGACGGCAGCATCGGAATACTGGCCGATGCTGAGGATCGCTACATCTGAAGGCATCGTCATACGTCCCGACATCCTCATCAGATAGCAACGCGAAGCTCACTCGACAGACACGATAACGTTCTTCCGACACCACCTGCCGTTGCCCTCAAACGGGATATGCAAGACGTATTCTGTGGGCCCTGAACGGTCGACCCTGGCTCCGGCGGCCCGTTTTATTGGGCGCCCAGACAGCAGACTGAGTCTCCCGGCGGCGCCTGCGATGCCTTCTACCTCAATGCCTACTTCGCCGTGACCTCCCTGTATCACTTCGAGCACCCGGAGGCCTTTGGAGACATCGCCGGGTTCGGGCCTCGGAACAGGCGGAACGACCCACAGATCCACGCAGTAGTCAATGGCCGCAACGGCGCTCTCGCCCAGAGTGAAATGGCATGTCACGTGGGCATCCTGCCCGAAATCCTTCACTTCATACGCTGTCTCCCGACCATCGATAGAGACGTTCGCGATAGACCTCAGATTGGCGATCCCGGGTGAAAGCTCAACGTGGACAGGGCGTGTTCCGGTCGCTCGAAAAGCGAAAACCGCTCCCGTCAGCGTTTGCTCGATCTCCATATCAATCGCGCCATCGCCAAACGGAATGCTCTTGACTGACAGCCTGTCCCAATGGGGCGGAAGGTGTGGAGCGATGCGGAGTCGATTTCTTGGGACATCCCGGAAGATGCCAAGCAGCCCTTCCACCGCAGGATAGAGAACCATCGACTCTGACCATGCCTGATGCGGACAGACCCCGGCAAACTGGTATTTCTGCCCGTGCAGCACCTCGGGCACGTAGCCTCGGGCGCCGCCGTGCCGGTAGAGCAGAAGGTTGCTCATGAGGTGCACGAACCCCTGCAACGGACGATGGTACTCGTACTCGGCTCTTGCGACCCACCCTGTAAATAGAGGCCATACACTGCCTTGATGATATCCTTTGGGATCGAAATCCGGATTCGACTCGCCTATGAGCCTGACACCCCAGTCGGAGCTGTAGTCGTGAGTCGCCAGCGACGACAGGACCGGAAGGGCTTTTTCCGGATCGACCAGCCCGAAGCACATGGGTATAGTAGCCAACGCAGTGCGCGCCCGAGTGTAGCTGCCGTCTCTGTTCTTCGAGAAAGCGAACCATCCCGTGACCGCATCCCAGAAATCCAAGTTGAGCCTGGATTTCACACGCTCAAAATCCGCCCTCCATCTCTCGGAGAGGTGCGCATCGCCGGCTTCCAGGGCCAATCGGCTTGCGCAGCGAAGAGCGTGTGCCCACACGCCCGCCAGGTCGAACGAGACGTGAGTGGGCGATAAGCTTCCTCCCTCGATCCATCCGTGTCCGATGCCGGTATTCTCTATCAGCCCATCGCCATCGGCATCGGTCGAATATAGGAAGTCCATGGCTCTCTTTACCGAAGGCCAGCCGCTCTCGACAAAGGATGTATCGCCGGAGGATCGCAGATAGTGCTCCATAAGTATGACGAAGAGGGGAGTGCTGTCGGCCGCATCGTAATGAGCCACGCCCGATGTGGTAACCTCGTGGATAATCTTCCCGCCGGCGTGCTGTGAGTCCATGAGAAGGCTGAGGTTTTCCCGAACCTTGGCGGTATCGCCGTAAGCGTCCACGGCGAGTGCCGTGTATTCTGAGTCGCGACCGAAGTACCATGCGTAGCCCGGGCGAGCCTCTGAGAACGCAGACTTGCCCGTGGTGCTGTAGCCGGCAAGAAACCCACTGCCGATCCCCGGGGTGGCGGCGAACATCTTATCCACGCCCACCTTAGCCCAGCTGTATCCATCGTCAAACTCTTGGTCAGGAGAGGATACACACGTCATTTGGTGTGCAAGGCGCTCATAGTACGAAACAGCCTGCCGCTGTAGATCGCTCCCGTGCTCTATGAGCATCCGCAGCGCGTCCAGCGTTTCGTGGGGGCGGCATCGGCCGCCTGCAAACGCGCATGCAACGGGTTTTCCAGGCTTGGCAATGCAACGGGCCTCGATCCACAGGCGATTGGCGCTCCCCTGCGGATCGGCCGCTCGCAGCGCCCGCGCGCTCACTCCCGATACCCCGAACGCCATGGAGTGTTCGCCGGATGCATCGCTGAGCAACAGCACGTTCTGCCCATCGCTTGTGCGGAAAGTGAGCGGACCCAGCATGTGTGCAGGATATGGCCACATGATGCGCAGATCGGCCCCAAACTGCAGGCGAATCTCTGTCTCTGCTTCTGCCTCGAAGCCGATGAGCGCGCCGGGGCATTCCATGGCCGCGAAAATGGTCTGGCGGATGTGTCGCCCGGCCGCGCAGTGCTCGATGGTGACGCAATACGGGGAGATAATAGACCTGCGCGCAGTGTGGGTCACTGGATATGGGCGCCCGCCCGTTTCGAACTCGACCTTGACGTCCTTGGCCAGGCGGACCGGATGACCCCATATCTCGTCGACACGACCATCAGTGTGCCCGCACACCAGGCACCTTCTGCCTGCTAGGTCAAAGAACTCGCTAGTGTCCGTCTCCAGTGAAAGGCCGGCGCTGCCTTGGGTTGCCTGCAGCGTGACCTCCTGCGAATGCTCAATCCCGCCAAGACTGGGTCCCTGGCTGATCCCCTGCTCTTGCTGTGCACGCACAAGCTCGCTTGACGGCCAGTAGCGCGCTTTTGCAGCTGGGACTTCCCCGGCAGTGTACAATAGAGCGTTTTCCGCGAACCTCATAAGATCGG